>CAJXTM010000103.1 GCA_913061385.1 uncultured Rhodopirellula sp.
TACACGTAAGGAGTCGTCGGCAGCGTCAGATGTGTATAAGAGACAGGTACTCCAACCTGCAGGCTCACTTATCTAAAAAGCCGCTTGCTTGCAACCATGCCTGCAACTGTTTGTTCCACTTTGAGACTGGATTTTCTGAAGGCCGCATGCCGTAACCATGCCCACCTTTTGCATACGCATGTAGCTCCGCTGGAACACCGTTTTCACGCAAGCGAGCAAACAGCAAAGCAGACTGGGCACCACGCATAGCATCATCCCACGTCACCGCCATGAATGTTGGAGGCGTATCTTTTGTGACGGTGACCAATGGTCCAAGTTCGGCAACCCGATCGCTGTATTGATCACCAAGATATGCTGCATAAATCGGACAGATGAAATCGGGCCGGCAACTGAGATCATCAGCCTCGTCCACGCGGTCATAGCACTTTGTCTTGTACTGAACACCTGACATTACGGTTAGATGCCCACCCGCAGAAAAGCCGAGTGTTCCTATCCGTGCTGGGTCAATACTCCACTGGGCAGCTCGATGACGCACGAATCGGACCGCTCGTTGAACGTCCTGCATTGGTTCCCAGTGAATCCTGTCGGGAATTCGCCGAGGAACACGATACTTAAGAACAAATGCGGTAACACCAATGGAATTGAACCACTCTGCTACCTCCAAGCCTTCCTTGGGCCAAGCAAGAATATTGTATCCACCGCCTGGGCAAATAATGACTGCACAACCGTTGGCACTCTTCTTTGGAGCTGGGAACACGGTTAGCGTTGCCCGGTCAACAAACCGAATCCGTTCTTCGGTAAGTTCTGAATTCAACTTGGCAATGACATCCGGAGCAAGTTCCACTGATCCGGCAGGAAGCTTGCCTGGCCAAATTTCTAGCTCAGAAGGCTCCGAAGACAATGCAGACGAACACAACGAACCACAAAACATTGTGATCGCCAAACGAAAAACTTGTATCTTGAGAAACTTCATGGGGTACCTGAACGACTTTCACAGATCGGGCAGAAATTCATAGCACGAGATTGTACTCTGGAAGTCCCCCTCGGGCATCCCTTCGCAGCGACAGTCAGATATCCCACAAGGAACCAGATAGCCTGACCAACTGTGAGACGGAACTTTAGCTACAAAGTAGAGCACAACAGTATCGCCACCTTGGATCAAGTCGCCGCTGGCCAGTCATTTGGCACAACAAAAAAACGTCCCGACTCACAGTATCCCGCACCATCAAACTCCAACTGAGCTATCAGTAAACAACGCTGATTTTCCGAAAAATGACGTGCCGCAAAAACCAAAATTTCCCGAGATGACATCAACAATTCACTTCCCTGATAACTGTATACCTCCGCGAGCCAATGAGGTTTATCCAGTAGACGATAAGCGACGTTTCCAGGCTCTCGATCTGCGACACTGAGCAGCATCTCTACGTCTGCGTGTCGCACCCACGAGCCAACGAGATGCGAATCAGACAGCGATAAATGAGCTTGGGATCTACGTGGGCGCAGTTGCGGATAGAAGATACGCCCTTTCACATATGGTTCACGCACCTCAACATCAGGAAACAGTTTCTCGCTACGTGGCAACTGGTGCTGCAACAAACGTTCCAGCTTGCGGTCCAGCGTATCGACCGCATTGGGTCCCAAGTAGTGACTTCCCTGCCCATAGGTATCGGGACTGAACAGGTAGAATTTGACAGCAACTTCCCAATGCGTCATGCGGGAGTGTTCATCGATGAAAATAAAATCAATCTCACCAACCGTTCGCTTTCCGACCCGAATCACAAACGATTCATGCAAAACATCTACCTGCCGAATCTGGCGCAACCAAAAGGAAATAAGACGCTCAAAATACCGTCCTAACGAACGGGTATTCCCCTTCGCCATGAAGTCGACAAGTTGTGTCGTCTGAATGTCCCGTTGGTGAAGAACTCGCAGAGGAGAATTACTGCCTTGATTCTCTGCGGGTCGCAGCAGTGATGGGCTATTCACTGCCCAAAGCAGATCAAGCACAAGTTGTTGCGTCTCATTCGCTGAAATGGCATTTTCCTTGGCGTTGTCGAGCAACGGGAATCGCTGTTCGGGTCGAAGACAAAGGAGACTTAAAACCAGCTGATCCGACAAGCCGAAAGTATCGTTCCACCGACAAAGACCGCAAGAACAAGACACTCAGGCGGACATTGCAACAACCCGAATTCATTCACCACGCGAGAAAGATCGAAAACGCATGCGTGACATGAATCGAATCGGTGAATTCCCACGAGCAAGAAAATGCGATCTTGCCCGAATGAGCACTGTTATTGCACAAAAAAACGGCACCACCGAAAGATGATGCCGTTTTGTATTGAACAAGCAATTGAACGAAGGGCTTACTGATTAAGCTGCTCTTCGACAACTTCCTTGCTGGCTTTTGTTCCGAGAGCACCCCAGAGACCGTACGGGCTCTTGGACCCCTGCCGTGCACCCCAGTAATAAACTGACTGAGCGTGTGAATCACCTGCTTCGATCGAATCGGTGATGAAGATGACAGCACCATCGCCCATCAGGACGTGCGCACCACCTTGGTGACGACTGCTAGGAGGCATGGTTCCTTCACCGCCCCAAGTCCACCACATGCAAAGCTCCTTATTGGGAGGCAAGATGGTGTTTATTTGGGAATTGAGAGGGAAACTGTTTGCCCACATGTAACCACGCCCTGCGAAGGACGGGCCAACAGCAACGCCTGGAGCCCACTTCATTGGGTACGCAGGATCCATCTTGTTATTGTCGCGGCACAGCGATGGGTTGTCTGCAATTCCATAGTAATCATCATCCGCACCGATGGTACGAATGTCGCGGTCACCAAGATCGGTTGCGATCTCGCCTGCCATGATCGTGTTCGCAAGTCCATCCAAGACGTCCCTGAACTTAGTTACCGAACGGTGGGCGAACGTTCCACGCTCAGAAGCACGAGTGTACTGCGCTTTGAAATTGCTGGGCCGTGGGTTCAGGTCGTAGTGAGGAAGCCCGGTGTGACTCCAATTGTGCGAGTCGCCCATGCAAGCGGCATAGTTGGTTCGGCCACCAGCAGGCAAACCTTGACCGGGATCACTGGGGCAGCGAAGCGTAGGAATCTCAGTCATCCAAGGTCGGTAACGTCTGTTCTCGATCGAATCGGGGTTACCACCGGTACGGTACAAACTTGGGGTCGGCCCCATCGCTGGCCATGGAAATCCGGTCATTCCGACGAATGGGGTGTTCGGATCATTCAAGTCAAACTGGCTGGGGTTCGAAATTTCTTCCCAAAGAGCTTGCTGCTCAATGAAAGGCAAGATGCCAACGATGAAACTCAACGACTGGTTGTTGCGTACAGAGCTGTTGTGCGCGTAATGCCCGGGAACAATGTTCTCACCAGTACCAGCACCCTGCGTAGGCAATTGCTTGTACGTGGAGTGATAGTTGTGGATTCCGAGACCAATCTGCTTGAAGTTGTTGCTGCAACTCATGCGACGAGCTGCCTCCCGAGCGGCCTGCACAGCAGGCAGCAACAGGCCGACCAAGACTCCAATGATCGCGATGACCACGAGGAGCTCAACCAGCGTGAAGCCGGAGCGAGAAAACTTTCTCATACTAATCCTCATCAATAATGAAACAAAAACGAAAACAAAAATCGGCAAACGGATGCCGACGTAGGATATCTACTTCGTCGGAGCTGGTGCGGCAGGAGCAGTACCCCCGCCTTCTCCTGGCGCGCCTGGCATGGTGACATTATTTGCCTCTGCTTCCTGCTCTGGTGTTAGTTCACCGGTGACAACAGAATTCTCCTCGGTACCACCACACCCACTCACCATGCAAGTTGCTGAAACCAGACTGAGGGACAAAAAAAGACCACGCACGAATTTGGAATCAAGCATCAAAAAATCCTAAGTGTGAAGTATGCCGCCTCGGTTGAAACGACAGAGAGCAGAGTGCGGGACAATACAGTCCCAAATTGGGGGGAAAAATAATGAATTAGCTGGTATAGGTCACTCGTCCCGCCTCGTCAAGTATTTTCCGAGTAGAAAACGCTAAGGTAGTGTGTATGGGGGCAGAATCACCCCGTCTCGTTAACCCTACCCGCCCAAGCGGAGATCGGAGCCCGGCACGCCGAATTCACCTGCAAGGAAGTCTAAGGCGGCTCAAGAGCTAAAAAAATCCGGAAAAGCGAGCGTAGTCGTGTGCGGGCAACTCTTGCAGACTCTTCTCCAACGGGCTATTTGCTGACGACAAATTTATCGGGTGATTAACCGCAATCCCGCAGGCAACCGTCACAACCGTTTGATATTTCTGTGCTTTTTCTCGGCCTGATTAAAACTGCACGACTGAACAGATTATGGTCGAGCCTCCAGCTCTAGCTTCCCTGGAAACTTCCTAAGAGTCCGCTTAAGAACGCGAATGACAGTAAAAACTGGGGCGACATTCGATCTAGCACAGAACACTTGATCCAATTAGCGAAACATGCTTCTGCGGGTTCTATTACCCCGGAGCAAGCTTGCGACCTCGGCAACAGCCTGAAGACAGGAAAGATACAGCAGAACCTGACACTCTCAACGCCGGCGGCAAGCGAACCTTTTTTAGCCGACAGCGACAGCATCTGACAAAAGACTAAATGGATCCAACGACTAAAAAACCGGCTGCTCGCCGCTCATGACATTCACCCGCACGCTCTTCACAGCTACGAAAGCATGGCGGATCAGCGCGGGACAGTCGGGAAGTTGCCTAATTCGAGGTAGGAGAGACCCAGACTCAGTGGAACCTGCGGTGAGGGCTACCTGCCCAGTTTATGGCGTCGCCCAGCTCATGGCGTCGCCCAGTTTATGGCGTTGGCCGCCCACCAGCTCCTCTGCCTCCGAAACCACCGCGTCCCCGACCTCCACCACGTCGGTCGACCTGACCATCACCATCACGATCCTCGCCGTAGGGCACAGCTCCTTCGAAATAAACGCCTTGGCGCGTACCCTTTGCGACATGTTGTGAGTACACCTTCTTTTCAGTTGTCGCGGCGAATTGATCATTCGCCTTTTGCATACTGGCGATAATCTGCTCGTTTTCGGTATCCAAAGGCAACTGCTTGAGAACCTTTCCTTTCAATCCGAATTCACCTGGGCGAATCAGCACGATGCCTGATTTATCACTGGTGCCATCGATGTTCGTCTTCCATTGGGTTCCTTGGTCAAAATCAAAATGAAAGCGACCAATGACAGCTCCGTCGTTAGCAACGGATCGCAGAGATTCGCGAAGCTTAGCCTCCTGTTCAGCAGGAGCGTTCACCAAAACCAGCACCCGCTGGTCAGCGGAAGCAACATTCAGAGCCTGACGAAAGCTGTGGAAGTCCTGAACGAAAGCATCTTTCGTGTTAGCCTTTGCGGGATACATCAACGCGAAACGATTCAAGGCTTGAGTTGCCCCACTTCGCCCCAGCACCTGCTCAGGACCACGACTTGCGCGGCTCAGCCACTCTTGCCCATCAGGAGCAAGCATGCAGAAGACACTATTCTCAAAACGCCCATTGAGGAACGTACGAACATACTGCTGATGCTCAGGACTTTCATAAGACTCAAGCCTGACACAAACAAAATCACGAGAAGCATCAATAAAATCTGGGGACGCGAACAGACCGTTCTGCGTAGCAGTGTAGCCAGGTCAGAATACGCCCGACACACCGTGACACTGTGTTGCAGCAGCCACAAACATGATAGCTCGGCCACTGCGTTTGGCTTCGGCTTCCGCAGAT
Organism: uncultured Rhodopirellula sp.; assembly: GCA_913061385.1. Lineage (GTDB taxonomy): Bacteria > Planctomycetota > Planctomycetia > Pirellulales > Pirellulaceae > Rubripirellula. The sequence continues at coordinate 5,747 of CAJXTM010000103.1, forward strand.
TCCCAAGTGGTATACCACTGAATCCCAGATTCTCCCAAATCAAGACTGGACGCGCCAAGATTGCTAGGGCGAGGCCCTTGCGCAAACACAGCACAGCCGAGTGTTACGAGACAAAGAGTAAATGCAAAACGCGTGATCATGAACAAATCCCTTCCAAACGGCTGCGATGAATTGGGTAACAACGCCCCTCCGAGGTTAAACGCTGCCGAGCGGCATTGATCCACCGGACAATCAAGTTTTCTCGCATTCTGGCTCTTTGTCACCGAAAAACACACAAGAGGGCACAAATCGGCCCACCGGCTGGCGAAAACCAGCCAACCGGTGGTGCGTTGCACCTCTACCTCTTCGCTACGTATTAGCTGCGGTCGATGTAGCGATTAAAGACATTCAACAGCATTTCCTGTCGCCCGCTCTGATTAGCGGCTGCCTCGCCTTTGCCAAGCATGATGGCCTCGAGTTCGGCAAGAGAGGATTCACCGGACTCGATTTTTTTGCCCAGTTCTCCATCCCAGCTGGAATAGCGAGCTGCCAACGGATCACTCAAAGCGTTGTCCGCCTGAATTGCTGCTGCGACACGCAAACCTTTTGCGAACGCGTCCATGCTACCCACGTGTGCATAAAAAAGGTCAATCGGCTCAAAGCTTTCGCGTCGCACTTTGGCGTCAAAGTTGACTCCACCGGGTGCCAAACCATACTTCAACAACACCAGCATGATCTGCGTGGTCAGGTAATAATCGGTTGCGAATTGGTCAGTATCCCATCCGAGCAGCAAATCACCGGTGTTGGCATCAATGCTGCCGAGTCCACCTTGCATACCGGCATACTCCAACTCGTGCATCATCTCGTGCCCCGCGAGCGTTGCATGATTGGTTTCGATATTCAGCTTAAAGTGATCCGTCAGATCGTACGCACGCAGGAAATTCAAACAAGCTGCTGCATCCGAATCATACTGATGCTTGGTCGGCTCCTTGGGCTTGGGCTCAATCAGGAACTGACCAGTGAAACCAATCTCTTTGGCATAGTCGACTGCCATATGAAAAAATCGGCCGAGATGATCGAGCTCACGCTTCATGTCAGTGTTGTAAAGACACTGATACCCCTCGCGGCCACCCCAGAACACATAATTTTCTCCCCCCAGTTCATTCGTCACTTCCAACGCTTTTTTGACCTGCGCTGCAGCGTAAGCATAGACCTCGACATTGCACGTTGTTGCGGCACCGTGCATGTAACGGGGATTACTGAACATATTGGCGGTACCCCACAACAGCTTGACTCCACTGCGTTGCTGCTCTTCTTTCAGCACTGCAGCAACGGAATCAAAGTTGGCATTACTTTCTGCGAGAGTCGCGCCTTCAGGAGCGACATCACGATCATGGAAAGCGTAGTAAGGTGCGTCTAGTTTTTCGAAGAACTCAAAGGCTGCTCGAGCTCGATTGCAGGCGTTTTCAACAGACTCGGTTCCATCATCCCAAGGCCTCAACATGGTTGGGCTACCGAAAGGGTCGGCACCTGTCCCACGGAAGGTATGCCAGTAGACCACGGTAAAACGCAGGTGCTCTTTCATCGTCTTACCGGCCACAACCTCATCCGGGTTGTACCAGCGGAAAGCCAGTGGGTTATCGCTGTCGGGGCCTTCGTAACAGATCTTAGATATTTCGGGAAACGCAGTCATGAGTGTTACCTGCCACCATCAGGGGGTTAAAATTCGGAGGATTTGCGCACGATTGCGGCGTGGTGCCACAACCATGTAAAATCATTTACACGAGCATTCTTGCGGATTCCAAGCTCAAATCCATGAGAGAATGCGCAATCCATCGTAGAATTTTAACAAACCTTGAAAATTCATGTCGCGCCGCTCTGTCGCCTTGTTGATCGAAACCTCCAATGGACACGGCCGCGGTCTGCTTGACGGGGTGGTTGCGTACGTGAAGGAATCAGCCGATTGGTCCGTCTTCCTGACAGAACAGGAACGGGGCGCGGTTCCACCAAATTGGCTGAAAAACTGGCGGGGCGACGGAATCATTGCCCGCATTGAAACCGATGATATCGCTGACCAACTCCGAGACTTGTGTGTTCCCATTGTCGACTTGAGCGCCACGCGACACGTGAAGGGGATTCCTTGGACAAGTACAGACGACGTTGCAATCGCCGGCCTGGGAGTCCAGCACTTCATGGAACGAGGTTTTCACAATCTGGCGTACTGTGGTGACCCTGGCTTTGCCTGGTCGAATCTCCGCCGTGATCGATATCGTGAACTCACGTTGGCTGCCGAGCGAAAGTTCTTCGAATACCAATCAACTCACCGCTACGATCCACAGTTTGACTGGGAACAGGAAAAAACACGGCTTGGTCACTGGCTGACAACACTTCCCAGACCAGCCGCCATCATGGCCTGCTATGACTTTCAAGCACAACAGGTTCTCGATGCCTGCCGCCAGTCAAATATTGCTGTTCCTGAATCGGTAGCTGTTCTGGGAGTGGATAATGACCACTTGATTTGTGAACTCGCCGATCCATCACTGAGCAGCATCGTCCAAGACACACATGGCACCGGCTATGAAGCTGCCCGCCTGCTAGATGAAATGATGGACACTCAAATGAACACAGCACACCCAAGACACCCAGCCAACAGCAGCCACAGACGGGATCGGACAAATCAGTCGCGAAACGCATCGCCCTCAAAGCCTTCGCCGCTAACAGATCCACCGTTGCTTACCAAACCCTTGGGGGTGGTGGTTCGTGAATCGACCGATACGCTGGCAATCGACGACCACGAAATTTCCCGAGCATTACAGTACATTCGGCGGCATGCAAATTCAAACATCCGCGTGTGCGATGTTCTGAAGCTGTCTCTTATACACATCTGACGCTGCCGACGACTCCTTACGTGTA
>CAJXTM010000104.1 GCA_913061385.1 uncultured Rhodopirellula sp.
GAGATCAGCCTCGGTCTCGTGGGCTCGGAGATGTGTATAAGAGACAGGTTCAGAGTGGCTTGCTCGAAAGAAGATCGACCTACGCTATCACGAACTATCAAAGGAGGGTTATTTCAAGCAGGTTGCAGCGACCATTCCCGGTATTCAACTGGTGGATCAATCTGATGTTGAACGTCGGCGACGCTCACCTCCGTCTAATTCACCAGCCGCGAGACGTGGTTGGCTGATCCGTGAGTTCGCAGGGTCAGACGAAATAATGCAATGCGACTGGGGCTTTGCGATCATTGGAACTGGCCGCCACCGTCGTCGCATCCAATTCTCAGAGACTCAATACGTGTAACTGTTATGCACCCGCGACTTCTGAACTGCGTCTGACAGATGGCTACAGGATTGAAAATCCTCAACTCAAGCTGCGCGATGCCTCGGCTGCTTGGAACATGTCTGGTACCGGCACACCTCGTTAGACTCGATACTTTGCTGCAATTCATTCGGCCCAAGAGCCATGGTGCCAACGTTTCTCGGAGAGCCAAACCCATCTAGGATGCTCCGAGTTAATTTTTTACCAACGGAAGCACTTGCACTCGTTGAAATCACCTCACATGCTCCCCTCACTGTGAATCCTGCACTCAATCTACGATCAACGGCAATGGCATCACCGTCAGTGATAAACCGGTTCAGTTCATTGACAGAGGACGGAATACTCGCATCCGTAAAGTCGATCAAAACCATCGCGTCACCCGCACTTTTGTATCCCTGATTCACATACGCGTTTTTACATTCTGCACGTAAAATGCCCGTCCGCATCTCCATCACAAACGTGGAAGGTGTCTCACAAAATGGACCCTTGCCTAGCCAAACGCGGTCATCCCACTCCTGCACCAGTGCCTTCACATGAGTGCTCTGGTTCGTAATTGATCCGTATCGCATCAGGTGCCGATCGGCTTTGCTGAAACCCACACAAGTTGCTAAGTCAACGGTCTGAGCAAACTGCTCAGAACAAAATTTTGTTCCATTTCCATCCGTAAACTGGCCGACTGCTCGCTTATCAGTCATCACAAGAAAACGACTACCAATCCCTTGCATGGGTGTGCCAAATCCATTGCAGTCCGCCAACACTTCCGTGAGGGACCAATTAGCCTTGAGATAGTTTCGCAACGGGTCAGTGAACTTCCTGACCATGTTCAAGGACCGCATTCTTCCTAACAGGAATCCTGTTGAACAGGTTGGACCTGCTGGCAACTCGGAAACATCTTTACCTGTTCTGGGCGCAATGATGACCCTCGCAAACAAATCAAATTGACCACTTTCTGATTTGGGATCAACATTCCCTACGCTAACATTTCCCATGGAACCACCAATAGCACCACCGAACCCTCTCATTCCCGCCTCAGAATCAACCTGACCTTGAGGACCTGGATAGCAATCAGCCAGAACAAGCCGTGGCAACTCGAAAGAACTCAACGGTGGGAAGTAATTTTCGGCTACATGCAAACTGCCGCACGCGTCTACTAAACGGCGATCAGCAGCCCTGTTCCAAGATGCCCGATTGCAATATTGCGGCACATGAGTAAGCGTGCACGCAAGAATGCTGCCCACGCTGACCACGACCGCAACCTGCCCAACTTGTCCCGAAAGCACTGCTGAATTTGGCAATATGGCAACCACATCAACGGCAACAGTTTCAGCGTCGACAGCAGCCTCACACGGCCCGACAATCGCATTCACTTCAGATGACATACCGCAACCGAACAACTGGGTTCGCACCGAAGCAGATGTGTTTCCGGCAAACACATCACTTACGTGTTCTGACAATGTCGCGGATCGAACGCGATGCCGAAAGAAAAACTGAGTCGTGGACTGCATCGCTGCACGCGATTCCGGCGGTCTCATCGCGATCTCGGAACCACCAACCAACGTCTCTAGTTGTCTTCTCGTCACCCCTTGAACGGCCCAAGCGTCTCGCTTCGAAATCTGAACAGCATCAATAGCTTCGTGTAATCCTACATCGACGAACGCTTGGAAAACTTTTGTTTGATCCCCGCCCCCAACCACACAACGCTGTGGTGGACTGCTAACAGCACCTGCCAACGAAAGCCCTGTTTTTAGAAAGCGTCTATCAAGGCGTGCCACGTCGGATGAAAGCAGGGCTGACGACACCCCCACCACCTCACATGTTTCCGACACAAAAGAATTCCTTACTCCAAAATTCTCAAGGCCGCTTGAAAATACCGGCCCAGCCCAAATTCTGGAACTTAGATCTGGGTGAAGCAATCGCGAAACAACTTTTGTCATCGACCCGGTGACACAACACGCACATGAATACCCTGAGGCAGCTTCAATCAGGATGTCCCGCACCAAATGTGCGTCAGTGGTGGCGCCATCCCAGCAAGAACACTGTCGTTGCCACGGGGTCTTCGCGTTCGCTCGCATTTTGGCTGTCGCAAACCGCTGTTCAGAACGCCTGGCAAGCGGCGAGAAACCACCCATGTGTACCCAACTGACAACCGGTCGAATCGTTGACTGTGGTGTGACGACATCATGTCGGTCGATATTTACAATGCTGTCACAAGCTCTGCCTGTTTGGTCCGAAGCAAGCAAAACATCAAACCCTGCAAACAGCATCTCACGCCCCGCCGTTGAACCCCCAGTGGTGTATCGGAATGCTGCAACACGCGTCAAACAGCGAGGCTTTTCGTTTGTCGCACTTACCACCCACTCGTGGTTCACTGACGATTGATGGTGTGCACAACCCATCGATACCACCACAAACCTGCCATCAACACGTGGCAAGTCTGCTGCAGACAATTGCAAAGCAACGAACTCAGTATCTACCGACTGCAGAGGGCTCAAGCATTCAATCCATCCGCCACAGTCGATTGCAACATCACTCCTGATTTCACTAACGCCAATCACGATTGTTTCAGTCACAGAGCGGATGGCACCGCTCGCGACATTCCCCGGGACGCTCTGTTCATCAAGCAATAGATTGCCAACAAGCCATCGAACCGAATACTCGCAGACGGACCCTACACTTTGCTGAAACCAGCAATCCTTCAACCTAAGCTCAAGGGAAACCGCCTGGGGGATCTCAGTTAATTTCGATGAACAAAGATCAAGACGATCGTTCAGTTGTTCGAATTTGACGAACGCATGATCTACAACCTCGTCACGAGCACCTCGAAAATACTCCGAACTTTTCAAGCAGAACTCTCCGAAAGATCGAGAATCTGGTCCTGTCTTCTGGTTCTTGGAAAGCACTTCTCGGGCGGGCACAGTAGCGAGCCACGGCGAATTCGCGCAATCAAGCTGCTGGCAACGCCCCCGCGTCAGTCCGTCAGCGATCCATGGACGCCTACCTAGCGTTCCACTGTCGCTTACATTCTCCAACCAGACTTCGCTCGCTGGTAGGCATGGCCCCATGGATCCGACCATCGGTCCGCGGCTCGACAAGTCACGGGGCACCTCATTCGTATCAGGCAAGGAGACAGTTGATTGACCGCTCTCGCCATCCAAAGCAGGCGCAAGGCAAACGCTCAACTTGCCAATTCTGCTTGGGACAGCCGATTGAGGTTTTGTCGTCACTCGAGACGCTGATGTGGAAACATCGATCCCCAAAGCTGCGCAGACTTGATCGTTGACCTCATGGGTAAGCCCACAGACCAGACTCGGAACGACCCCAGGGCTTTGGTCATTCAACAGCAGCTGTGGAATCAAAAGAACACGCGTCTGCTCAATATCATCCACGGCCTCTGACCGGCCAAACCCTACATCGCCTTGCAAACACAACATTTCCTCGAACTCTGGGCCTAACAACGTATCAACCGACCCTTGAACATCTCTCGGCTGATCGCTAGAGGTCGATGCCACAGCATTCGTTCCATGGCGATCATCGACCCGCAACCAATGTGCCGATTGAAGTTCGTCTAAATCTTCACTCTTGCCGGGCATACCTGACCAAACGTGCACCGATAATGCGCGTGAGATCTGTTCAATTCGAAATGCACGAGAATGCGTGCCGATAACGCCATCATCCCCATTCAAACCAGAAGCATCTGGAACGGAGCTAGTCCCACATTGGCCATCAGCTCGGGAGGGAGCCGCTAAAATCAAGGCCAAGGGGCTGAAATGCTGCGGGGTGTCACTAGGCCGATACTGCATCATGCGTCTGTCGGATTTGGGGGATGGACTCGACCGGCGCAGCTACATGGGGAGGGCTAACGCACACCAATCAATACGCAAAACCATTCACGTATCGAAGTCCATTGGATGGGTAGGTCGAACAGAAACTGTCTTCGGCAACGCTTCAGGATGCACGCAAGACTTTCGTGACTAGAAATGTCACAGCGAGCGTCAGAGTCTCGCAAATCGGTTAAATCCGAGCTGATCGTTATTACCCGCGCAGCGATCATCTGGAAATGCAATGCCCCACGTTTAAGTCGCCACGCGTGAGAGGTACCCCAGTTTAGAGGTGCCCCAGTTTAGAGGTGCCTGACTCCACGAATGACAAGCAGCAAAACCGTGATGGTCTCGAGCAACCTCATTGCATCTTTTTCATTCTTGATTTTGGGGCAGCATGGCTGCCGCCTGAAAGTCTTTCACATTCATGCTTTTGACGACGGCATCCCCCAACACAACATATCCGCCCCTGGCGGGGGTCGCAGCCTCAAAAGCCAATACATAGCGACCAAGATTATCCGCATCGCTTAGGTCTCCATCCCAGTTCACGATCACGTCACCCTCAACGAGGCAATCACGAGCCTTTCCACGAGTCGCTGAATCTTCCGATTCCGCCATCCACGCTGCGAGCGTGTCGGAAGTTTTGGGTGAGTGGCCCACTGACTTGCTCATGTCCAAGTACGCTTGTCCTAACTTCGACAGATTATCGCGTCGCTGTCGAACAGCATCTTCTTGCTCCGCCGAGCAACCAGTGAACAGCCAAAATGCTGGCAACAGGCTCAAGCACATCAAAAAACGAGGCAATGTATTTCGGTTGCTCATGCGTACATCCAATTCACGATCACTTCTTACAAAACACGGTAACAACAAATCAAAATGTGCCCGAACAGTCATTTTCGTCACAAACTGTCCCTCACCAAGTTGTGCCCGCATGAATGGTTGACCCAGGTACAACGAGAGCAGCAATCCATAAAGCGTGTTATACGGAGGATAAGTTTGCAATCCCCCGCGAAGTATCGTAAAGACCAAAATCCGATGAGAATTCCAAACGCTCTCGAAACCCGTCAAATCCGCCGAGCGCTCGCAAAACCGATGAATTAGCGTCTGTCGGCTTGATCGAGGAGAACAGAACTGCAACGATCATCAGGTATTGCGAGGAACACAAGAAGCTCTCGTCGGCGAAAAACGCACCGCACCCTCCAACTGCCGGCCCTACCTCTTGATAGAGCATGAGTCGGCGCTGAGAACGAACCGCCCTATTGCTCGGAGAACCTGAGATGAACTACCGCAACGCCTACTTGCTCCTGCTTGCATTTTGCACTCCTGCCATCATGCCGCACGGGGTGAACGCCCAGCAAACCAAACCTCGTGCGCAGGAGACTGAACCAGATGGATCCGACAACCAGGCGGTTGACACCAAGGCCCAGTCGAAACCAATCCTTTCAGAGGACGCGTCTGATGCAGAACAGAAAGATCGTGAACGTCGATTAGCCAAGTATCTGACAGGCGCAAAATTCCTCGGAAACTTTACCATTGAAGGAAAATCCGACACCCTGCCAAAGCCTGAAGCCTACACGATCAGTAAGTGTGAAAAGCTAGCCCAACCAGACATGTACCGACTGACCGCACGCATCAAGTACGGCGAAATCGATAGTGAAGTCCCGTTAGATCTCAAAATCTTGTGGGCAGGCCGAACACCGGTCATCACCATGGATGCATTTTGGATCCCCGGTATGGGAACGTTTGGAGCAAGAGTCTTGATCCATTCAGGCAGATATGCCGGAACCTGGCAGCACGATGAGGTTGGTGGCCATTTATTTGGCGTCATCAAGAAAGACTAGACTCACGCAGTGCTCGGCCTCCCCCCGAAGGCCGAACACTGCGATCTCCTCACTCAGATCTGAATCGACATCGCTTTACCGTCATCCACCGACTCCCATTGGTAAAGCGTGCCGGATCAAATCAATGAAACATGTGGTGTTGCAAGAAACAGTCTCTTGGAAAGAATCTGATTCAATTCGGCGAAATTGAAGCCGCTCGCATCCGTACTCTCACCCAGAACCAAGTCTGTAAAACTGTTGTCACCCACATTCGCCGTCGCATTGACACCAACAACTACCTGCCCCTCGCGGTAAGGAAACGGCTGCGTTTCCACTACCTCATACGTCCCCTGTGCTAGTGCTGTGAACGAGTAATCACCATTACTGTCAGTAAAGACAATCTGAGTACTAATTGCTCCGAGCAGGTCGCTTCCCGTCAAGTTAATTTGAGCCCCCTCGATCGGGTCCTCACCGGTATCTTGGACCCCATTGTCGTTCAGGTCGACAAAAACCCTTCCCGATATAGTCGAGTTTTTGGGATCGACGGCAGTGACAACAGACGCCACATCGTTCGTGGCATTTGAATCACCTGTATCGGAGGCGATCGCAACATTATTGGTGATACTACTTGCAGCCCCCGGTTCAACCAGCACCGTAACCGTCATCAACCCGCTACTATTGTCGGCAAGCGTAGTCATGTTCGCCGTCACGACGCCTCCAGCCTCCGTCAACACTTCACCCGCGGGACCAGTACCACTTACAAACGAGACGCCAATCGGCAGCGTGTCCGTAATGACAACATTGCTCGCTGTGGATGGACCCGAATTAGTGACGTCGATCGTATAGGTCAACGTACCGCCAATCTGCGTTGCAAGAGGCGAAACAGTTTTCGTAACACCAAGGTCAGCCTCAGCAATTACGATGACATCTACATTTGCCGAGTTGTTCCCGCTGTCGCTCTCACCCTCGGACGACAAATCCTGCACACTCGCAATGTTGGTGATCAGCCCGTCAGTCAATGTATCGACGGTCACAGTGATCGTGGCGGTCACGGTCTGGTTGCTCGCCATGTCAACAGCGGGAAACGTGATGGTGCCAGCATTGTCAACGCCTGCTTGTCCATCCAAGGTTGCAGATACCAGCGTTACGCCTGCAGGCAGAACGTCAGTGAGAATCACACCAGGTGCTGTGCTCGGTCCAGTGTTCAGCACCGCAACGCTATAAACCACCGTATCTTGCGGAATCGAATTGGGATCGTCTGCTGATTTTGAAACCTGAACATCAAAATCAGGTGTCAGCGTGGTGGTCGCCGATGACGTGTTGTTTGCCGGATCTAAATCGTTGCCAGCCGACGAGACGCTCGCAGTATTAACAACCGTTCCTATCGCATCTTCTTGAATCGTTGCAGTTACAGTGAAAGTCCGAGTCTCTCCATTCGGCAATGAATCATACTGAACCGTCACGACTCCCGTTGCTGGATCATAACCCTTGCTATCGGCAACCTCGCCATCGGTTATTGTCACTGCGTTCAGGCCGGCCGGAATCGCATCGCTGACGACGACTGTATTTCCATCACTGACACTATCAGTGTCGTGGCTAATAGTGAATGTATAAACCAATTGATCGAGCCCCGGCACTGCTGTGCTGAGATCAACGGATTTGTCCAAAATCAAATCGATGCGATTGTCGACTACGACGTTTGAAGAATCAGAGTTATTTCCCGGAACAGTATCAGTATCGGTCGTCGATACTGTCGCGGAGTTCGGGATAGTCCCGACAGCCGCCGGGTCAATCGCCGCATCGAATTCGAAGGTAACTGCGGCTCCTGCGAGCAATGTCCCAACATCAAACGAAAGATCCTGACCGACCAAACTTTGTGTTGCACCTGAAGCGAGTGCATCGAAACTAACAAAGGTCAGCTGATCGTCAAGTGTGTCTGTCACTAAAACATCGGCAGCATCAGTTGCGCCGTTATTTGTCACCGTCAGACTATAGGTGATATCCTGACCCGAGATCGGCGTGCCACTAACAGTCTTCAGAACTGAAAGATCCACAAACCGGTTTACCGCAGTTGTGATATTGGACGAATTATTTGCCAGATTTGAATCCGTATTGGGCGTCGCCGAAACCGTTGCAGTATTGCTGAGCGTGGCTGCTGGATTGGCCCCAACTGTCACGTTGACTGTGACGCTCGAAACTTGGCCATTTGTCATTGCACCGACGTTCGCGGTGAGAATCCCAGTCACGTTGTCGAAACTCACTTGTCCTGCATTGCCGTCAACATCTCCTGAAACGAACGTAACATCCGCGGGCAAGGTATCAACGACACTCACACCTGCTGCAGCATCAGGACCGTTATTTGTCACGGTCAGGGTATAAGTCAATGACCCACCTGCATCGACAGTATCCAGATCACCTTGTTTTACAATTAACAAATCACTTTCCACCAACTCCAACAATTCATCATCCGTATTGTTGGTGTTGTCGATTTCAATTTCATAGCCGGTCACGGTCGCGACATTTGTAATGTCACTTGTCTGATTCGCATCGATACTGCCGAGTAACTGAATCGCTGTCTCTTATACACATCTGACGCTGCCGACGACTCCTTACGTGGAGATCTCG
>CAJXTM010000105.1 GCA_913061385.1 uncultured Rhodopirellula sp.
GAGATCAGCCTCGGTCTCGTGGGCTCGGAGATGTGTATAAGAGACAGATGCAAGCTCCATAGTCAATGATCCGACCTCGGTAGAACTGAGCGGCGGGCCTGAGGAGTCTGGCAGTCGAGGGTCTCTTACGACACTTGAGCGTCTCGCCAATGCTGTCGACTTGGTTGAGGGCGACTATCCCGAGTATTCTTCTTCTTTCCGAAGTTCAGAGGACAGCACAAGATTCGAGGTGAACTTGGATTCACAGCGAGCAACGGATTTGCTGGAACCTGAACATTCATTGGAGGCCTGGAATCAGTCACCGGACAGCCAGCATGCTAGCGAAATCGTGTTTGTCGACTCAGGAGTGCAGGACTACGAGACGTTGGTAGCAGGTTTCCGTGATGGTGTAGAGGTGTTAGTTATTGAAGGTACGCAGGATGGTGTAAGCCAGATTGCGAAGACGCTGGAAGGCAGAGCGAATCTGGATGCAATTCACCTGGTTTCTCACGGTTCTGTTGGGAGTTTGCAACTTGGTTTTACGGAGCTGTCATCGGATAGCATGACGCAGTACGCGGATGCTCTCTCGCAGATCGGCTCATCACTGACGGACAGTGGTGACCTCATCCTCTATGGATGTGACGTCGCACAGGGTGAAATTGGTCAAGCCTTCATTTCCGCTTTGGCGACTGCAACCGACGCAGATGTTGCTGCCTCGAATGACCGAACAGGTGACGTGGGGCTCAGTGGAGACTGGGTATTGGAGTCCAGTAGCGGTGACGTTGGGACTGCCGCGTTGATCGATGAGACGGTCACCACCGGCTATGCCTACGTCTTGGCCCAACCAACCGTTCTGAGCGTCGAGGTCAGCGATACAAAAATTACCGACAGTGATGACGGAAGTCTATTCACCGTAGCAGTCACATTTGATCAGGCCATGAACACGGGGGGATCTTTTCAGCCGACGCTGACTTTTGATCCGGACGTATTGCTGGCGGGCACGATGATAAATCCCTCTACCGGGGCGTGGTCCGTGGGTGATACCGTTTTTACAAAAACATTTGATGTGGTCGACGTGGGCGTCGAGGTCACAAGTATTGAAATCGATGTCACTGGAGCACTGAACTCCCCAGGGCTAGGTGGTGAGGCTCAAGCTGATTACACCGCTGAGCCGGAGTTCGATATTGATACCCTCAACCCCACAGTCGTAGTTAATATCGTCGAAAGCCAACTGAACGACGGAGATCCCAGTTCGTTGGTGACGTTTGAGTTCAGTGAGGGTGTAACTGGCTTTGACGCAAATGATTTATCAGCAGTTGGTGGTTCAATTTCGGACTTTGCAATCGTTGACACCAACACTTATACGGCACTCTTCACTGCGAGTGATGGCGTGGCCATGACGGGGTCAGTGACTGTCACCGGGGGATATGAAGACCAAAGCGGAAACGCAGGTGTTTCGGGTGATGATACTGTTGTGATTGATCGTGTGAGCCCAACAGTGATGTCGGTCGTGCGAGCAAACGCTGATTACACAAACGCAGGAACCGTGGACTTCACTGTTACGTTCAGTGAGGACGTTGCCGGGGTAGATGTCGACGGTTCAGATTTTCGCCTTGTGGCATCGGTTGTTGACGCCACTATTGAATCCGTCTCTGGGAGCAATTCGGTTTACACCGTCACTGTGAGTACGGGGACAACGGGCGGTGTGATTGGCTTGGTTCTGGGTACAGTACCTACGATTCAAGATGCGGCTGGAAATGATCTGACCAATTCAACTGTTAGTGGAGTCAACCAGGATTACACGATCGCTTCGACGGAAGTACTGCTGGTGGATGGCGATGTCTTTGTTGCGGATATTCGTGAAGCAACAGCTGATGATCTGACTTTGTCTGTGGTTGGTGGGGACCTGGTTATCTCTTCCGCCAGTGGGGTGATTGCAGCAGGGATGGGAGTTAGTCGAATCAATGATTCCTCGGTGAGCGTCGCCCTTAACGATGTCACGGGAAGTGATGGGGTTACGGTAACGACCGGCGGGCTGGACGATACTGTTACCATCGAAGGTGTCGAAAGACGATTGGAGGTGGACACTGGTGATGGGATTGATACCGTTCAGTTGCAGGCGAACGCAATCAGTACCAATGGTGGTGATCTGCTTGTGGATGCAGAGTTCATTACTCAGGACGAAGATGCATCGATTGACGCCGGCACGATCCGCCTGGCTGCCACTGGTGGTGATGTTAATTTGAATGCCGCTGTTTTCGCGACTCGCGATCTGGAGATCAGTGCCAGTGGTGACGTGGCCCAGACGGGATTCAGTTCTCTAGTTGTCGCAGGTGATGTAACAATCACTGCAAATGTAATCACACTTGACAATGCATCAAATGATTTTGCGGCTGTTGTGAACGCGGTCGGCACTGACCTTTCGTTCAGCGACGCGAACGATATCACGCTCGGGACAGTTTTTGCTGACGGCGGTCTCACTGTTGTTGCCTCTGCTGGGAAGATCACAGGATCTGGGTCAGTTCAAGTCACTGGGCAATCTGTCCTTCAGGCTGCGGGAGAAATCCGCCTGATCAATGCTCTGAATGGCTTTGTTCAATCGGTGGATGTGAGTGGTACGAATGTCGAACTGAAGGCCAACGTAGACCTTGTTTTGGGTGAGGTCGATGCAGCAACGCTGGACTTGGAGATTGTCGGTTCGATCAGTCAGGACGGATCGGATTTGAGTGTCGCGGGTGACCTAAATCTGGTTGCGGTTGGAAATAAGGATTTAACGTTGGACAGTGCGGGTAATCTGTTCGGGGGAACGGTTACGGTTGTCGCGTTCAGTGTGGTCTTGGTCAATTCAACGGGCATGGAATTGGGTGATTTCGACGTCGATTCACTCGAAGTAACCGCAGGTGGTACTGGTGATATTGTCCAGGTTGCGGGTTCCAGTATTGATGTTCGACTGGCAGCCACGTTCATTGCTGCTGGCGATGATGTTCTGTTGGATTCTGCAGCGAATGTTTTTGTCGGTGCTGTCTCTGCGGATGCAGAAGACTTCATTCTTCACAATAGCCGCGAGACTCGACTTGCATTGGTGGAAGTCGACTCTCTTTTGGTGGATACCCATGGCACTCAACGTATCGTTCAAGACTTCAGTGGGGTTATTAGCGTAAGTGGAGATGCTCGGTTTGTTGCTGCTGGCTTTAACGTAACATTAGATGAGAACACGAATGATTTTGCAGGGACCGTCAGTGCTACGGGGACTAATGTCGTTTTGGGAGATGCTAATTCCATAAATCTAGGGGAGGTTGTGGCGACAACTCTGGATGTTACTGCTGCCGGCAATGGCGACATTACACAAACAAATGCTGGTCTGACCATTGCCGGTACTTCAGCCTTCACAGCGGGAGGAGACATCATTGTTGACCAAGCCCTGAACCAGTTTGGGGACGCTGTTAGTTTGGTTGGTGTGAATGCAATCGTTGTAAATGCTGTTAGTCTGATTCTTGGTGAGGTTGAATTGCAGACCCTGTCTGCTGCTCTGACTGGTGGTGACTCTATATCGCAAAATACAGTTGGTTTGCAGATTGCTGGAAACGCAATGTTTTCGGCCAATGGCGAGGATGTTGTTCTTGGTCTGTTGATAAACGATTTTCAGGGAACCGTTTCGGTTGACGGTCATGCCGTATCACTGGGAGACATGAACAGTATCTCACTTGGAGAGATCGTAGCGGATAGCTTGGCAGTGAAAGTGAGTGGGGTTGGGTACATCAGTCAAGTTGCGGGCGGACTTGTGGTGCAGGATGAAGCGATTTTTGTTTCTGTAAATCGTGATGTAGTTTTGCTTGACGTGACAAACGTATTCAACGGGACAGTTTCCTTAGATGGAAATGATGTGTCGCTTGTGAACTCGGTGGCGACGCAGCTTGACACCGTAAATGTACGAAGATTGGATGTTGTTGCTGCTGGGGACATTACTCAGGGCGTTGCGGGCTTGAAGGTCGTTGAGCATGCTTCTTTTACCGCGGTCGGGCACCAAGTGATTCTGTCATCGCAGGATAATCAGTTCACTGGTCCGCTGTCTGTTTCTAGTGATTCGGTTGATGTCACCAATCGGAAGGACCTTGAGCTTGGTCTGGTTTTGACTGGTGCTCTTGATGTCGTGGTGGTGGGTGCATCTGATATCACCCAAGATGGCAGCGGCGTTGTGGTTTCTGGCGATACAAGCTTGCTTGCTTTGAGGGGTGACGTCACGCTTCAGGAAGGAACCAACGACTTCCAAGGGGTAGTGAATGTTGAAGCGAAAGAAGTTGAGTTGACTGACCAGAACGCTATTCAGCTCGGTAGCTTGAATTCGGAAGAATTGCATGTCACTGCTTTGGGCTCTGGGTCGATCACTCAGGATGCAAACGGTGTTAATGTTTTGGGTTTGAGTAAGTTTGTTGCTCTCGGTAACGATGTGCAGCTCGGTGAACCTGTAAATGAATTCAATCAGGTCGAACTAGTGGCAGCCACGGCGGTGTTGACTGACGCGAGTGGTGTGCGTTTTCGTGATGTTGCGGTGGGTGATCTGACTTTGACTGCTGGTGGAGCAGTGTCGCAAATAGCCGGAGCCATGGCCGTGGCGGGTGATTTGAAAATTGATGCGGTTGGGTTTGATGTTACGCTTGATCAGGCTGCTAATGACTTCGCTGGGGTGAGTAGCGGTGGTAGCATCAATGTCACCGCAAATGATGTTGAAATCGAGGACCTCGATGATGTTGTCCTTGGCGATTTGTGGGTGACTACGCTTTCTCTGGAAACTGGTGGTGATGTCTCGCAGAAGGCAGGGACGGCAGTGGTGGTGAACGAAGCCGTTGAGTTATCTGCTAGCGGTTTTGATATCACGCTTTCCGAGTTGGGCAACGATTTTGTGGGCGATGTCGTCGCTGACGGTAAGAACGTGGTTCTCTCCGATCAAAACGATGTTTTTCTGTTTGATATTGATGTCGATCAGTTGTTGGTTGTAGCCACAGGACATGTGACTGACGGTGGGTTTGGCGACCTCCTGGTCGCTGGTAATGCGAACTTGGTAGGAGGTGAGATTACTTTAGGTAACGATGCCGGAAATAGTATTCGGTTTGGTAGCCTGACATTCAACTCTACCGGGGCCGTCAGTGTTGCTGAAGACAATGATATGAATGTCTCTGGTGTGAGTGCTGCGGGGGAGGGATTGGATCTGTGGAGTTCCAGAGATCTGCTCTTGGCAGGATCAGTCGACGTGGTTGGTGATGCAACTCTGTCTGCGGATGACATTACCGTCGATGCTAAATTTGATGCCACTGGGAATGTCCTGGTTGTCGCGACCGGCGATATTGACGTTAACGAAGGTATTGATCCGACGACTGTGACGTTGCAGTCAAATGATCAGATTACGATCAATGCTGCGGTTGTTGCTGGCAATTTGATTTCCGTGTTGGCCGGACAGGATGGTTCAGGCGGTATTGTATTGACCGCTCTGGGTAGCATTGAAACAACGGCTGGCGGAAGTGACGTGGTGATGGTGTCTGGTCTCAGTTCTGGCCAAATCACGCTGGCAGGTAAGACGACCGCTGTTGACCAGATCCAGATTACCAGTAGTGATGCAGCAATCAACGGTGCTGGATTAGTGACCGCTGATACGGTTGATCTGAATGCGGTCGGCGGGATCGGCAATGCGACGGGACTTGAGTTGTCCGCAAGCAATATTTCCGCCAACACCACATCGGGTGACCTTCGGATTGACAATCTGTCGGCGACCACGGTTAACGTTACCTCGCTGGTCACAGGATCTGGCTCGGTCGAGTTTGATCAGGTTGGTGGTGGCAACTTGGTGACGGGGGGACTTGCTGCATCAGACATGTTGGATCTGACAAATGCTGCCGGTGATATTGCTTTGTCAGGGTCTGTTTCCGGCGATGGGCTTGTGGTGACATCTTCCGGTGCGGTCACTGATGGAGTTGGTGGTGACCTTGCGATCAGCAGTTTAGCAAATGTGATAGCGGGCAGCATCGAACTGGGCAACGATGTGGGCAATGTGATAAATTTCGGCAGCTTAACATTCAGCTCAGTTGGCCTCGTCGCGATCGGCGAGGATTCATCGCTTAATCTTGTGGGTGTGAACACTGCCGGTAGTGCTGATATCGACTCGACTGGAACTGTTTCCGATACAGTGGGGGGAAGTGTTGATGTTGCCGGCCTGCTCGATGTTGCCGGCTCTTCGGTAGTTCTAGGGTCAGGTACTTTTAATGCCGGCAGCTTAATATTTAACTCAGTTGGATCGGTTGCCATTGCAGAGGATAGTTCGTTGCTGATTTCTGGGCCCAGTAATGCTGGTTCAGGTTTAGATCTTTTCGCTACTGCTGATGTGACGCTTGATGGGGCTGTGACAGTGTCGGGTGACGTTGATATTGTTGCAGGCGTCACGGCCGGTGGTATTCACGTTAATGCGAAGTTGAATGGCACTGGGGCGATACTGCTTGACGCCGCAGATGAGATAACAATCAACGCTGGGATCGATCCAACCGCGGTTATCTTGAAGGCAAATGATGACATCACGGTTAATGCCTCGGTTGTAGCGGCGGATTTGATTTCTGTCTCAGCGGGAGAGGATGGCAGTGGTGGATTCACTCTGTCGTTGACCGGCAGTTTGACAACGACGGATGTAGGTAGCGATGTCACGGTTGTGACAGGTTCTGGTAGCGGTGATGTTTCTGTAGATGGAGCGACGACAGGCTTAGATCAGGTGGTGTTGACCTCTTTGGCAGGTGCGCTCAATGGTGCTGGTTTAGTGACTGGTGATGTGGTCGATCTGAATGCGATCAGCGGGATTGGTAACACAACAGGTCTTATGTTGTCTGCAAGGAATGCCTCTGCTGATACCACATTGGGTGACATAGCGATCGATAATGTGAGTGCGGATGCCGTTAGCGTGACCTCCCTAGTCACGGGATCTGGGGCGATCGAGTTCGATCAGTCAGGTGGTGGCGAAATCACTTTTGCGGGGCCCGTCTCTAGCGGAGGTTTGGTGAATGGTGGCCCTGTAAAGCTGACAGCAAGTGCTGGTTTGATCGTTGACGGTGTTGTCAGTACCTTGCTTGGAGTAGGTGGGACGCTTCTTGTTTCCGGGGCGACTCTCAATGGCGCTGTGACCGTTGGGGCTGGTGATGTTGTGATTCAGGGAGGTTTAGTCGATTTGCTGATTGGTGCGAATGTCACTAGTGACGGTGGCATAACGCTTACGGCTTTGCGGGATGTGATCGTTGCCGCAGTTGTCGACGCCAATAATGGTGGGAGCATCACTGTTGCAGCCGACTCAAATAGTGCATCTGATCCGGGGTCCGCAGGTGGTGGGCATGGTGGTGCAAGAATCACAAGTTCAGGGCAGTTGAATGCAGAGGGTGATGTAACGGCGACAGGTTCAGATCTGTTCGCAACCGCCGGTCAAGTTGACAGTGTTCTGATTGATGCTGATGGGGTGTCAACACAGGTCTTGGCTGTAGGGAATGTTCTTTTGACTAATGGCGGTAATGCCCCATCTAACGCCTCAGTGATAATCAATGGCGTTGTACGTACTACTGGAGTGGTGTCAACGATCGGGATTAGTGCCGAACAAGATGTGGAACTCGGTGAGTTGGGAGACATTGCCTCTGTCGATGGCGCAATCAGCATTACGGCTGATGCGAACGTCGGATCAAATGGGGGTGCTGTCGTGATGGTTGATGGTGTCAGTGTCACCAGTGGTACTGGCGAAATTGACATCACGGCCGATGGAAATATTACGCTTAGTTCAGTCAGCACCGGGAGCACAAGTGCGAATGCAGTGCGTTTAACGACTTCGAACGGAGCGGTTGTTGATGCAGGTGACAGTAATGTCGATGTAATAGCGAATGGTGGTGGGTTGGTCATCCAGAGTGCGACGGGAGTTGGAGATGGCAATGCAGTCGAAGTGTCTGTCGCTTTGCTTGAGGTGCAAAATTCAACGGCTGGGTCTATTCAATTGGCGGAATCTGACGATGTAGATATCGAGAACCTAGCCCAGTTTGGTTCTGGAGATATTCTGTTTGACTCAGTCGCAGGTACACTCACGTTACTTGGCGGTGGAAGTGGGGTCACAGGCAATGCGAATGTGCGTCTGGCGGCTTTGGTTCAAGACGCTCTGATCCATGCCAACGTGGTGAGTGGCACAGGAAATATCGCACTGGATGCTGGTCGCGATTTGGCTGTGAACTCTGCGGTCACGACCGGTAGTTCGGGAACGATCTATCTACGTTCAGGTAATAACACTACCCTTGATTCACAGCTGACTAGTGATAGCGGCGATATCCTTGTTGATTCCGCAGCGAATCTGACTCAGACCGCTTCGATCACAAGCAATAGCGGCGATGTCGGCTTGGTTGCCGGAAGCTTACTGAAGCAAACGGCAAACGGCGATGTGACCACAGGTGGTGACGTTTTGGTTTCGGCTGGTACCGACTGGACGATGGCCGGTGGTGGTGAGATTGCTGCGACTGGCAATGTTGTTGGCACGGCTTTTGGTGGCGATCTAACGCTGGGTGCAATAAGCGGCGAGAATGTAGCCCTGACAGCTAGCGGCAGTATCATTG
>CAJXTM010000106.1 GCA_913061385.1 uncultured Rhodopirellula sp.
GAGATCAGCCTCGGTCTCGTGGGCTCGGAGATGTGTATAAGAGACAGCATTGTGATTGTTCCTCATAAAGGCCCCAACGGTACAGACCGAAGACCGATCTACGTCGAGTGCAGTAGTGAGGGTGTGACCATTTTCCCCGAGGGGAATCGAATCACGCTGAATGAACTTGAAAGATCAGTGCATTCCACGAACCCTCTGGATGCAGCACTTCGAACCATCCGACTGCACGCACTGGGGCAATACAATGACGCTGCACCGCCCTACCCTCTTCTTGTCGTCCGCCCCGACGGAATCGAGTCCTACGCTGCCGCCCGCGGCGCGATGCAGGATTGGGACGATCAGTTTGGATATGAACTGGTGCCCACTGGAATCCAGCTTGCATACGAGACACCAGATCCTGTTTTGAAACAGAAAGTTGACTTGGCGATTCGTCAAGCGGCTTCGCAGCAGCGAGCCCTCGGCTCTTACGCGAAAAAGAATGGCCGCCAGCTCAAGGGGTATTCCCAAGGGTCATCGACAGCAGGGAACCCGGGAAAGCGTCGCTTACCAGTTTTGTCGGCGGCTTCTCTGGATCGCGAGGGAAGAGCGAGCGGTTTCCGATCGCAAAACGATCCGGCAAGTTCAACAACCGCCGGTACGCAGAATAGCTACGCGCGAGGGTCAGGCTACGGAAACTCCACGTACCAAGCCCGAGCAAACTACGCCAACCAGGCTCTTTCAGCTTCGCAAGGGCAAATTGATGCAGGTGATGAAGCCAGACAATGGGCGGCCAAAATGGAGTCAGCAACCCGTGACATGAAACGAGTTGCCAAAAGTGGCGAATTTCGAAAAGAGTCAAATTCGTTGCTCCCCGGCAGATCGGCGTCTGCTTTTGCCAGTTCAGATTCGACCAACCAAAAGGGCTTCGGAGAATTTACGGGAACTCAAACACCCCGCTCAGAGCAAAACGGCAGTGCTTCAAAAGCTAATTCAAAATCACGTGACTCAGCGTTTGGAAACAAATTCACCGATGGTTCGTCTGAACAATCCACCGGCAATGAACAGGGCAGCACCGCTCAGGAATCGTTAGTCGACCAAGGTAGCGGCCGAACAGATTCACAGCTCACCCAAACCAGACAAAGTGGTGACGGTGGCACCCAAAACTCGGGTGATCAAACCCAGGGTCAGCCGGAATCTACCCGTCCCCAGCAGCAGGCCAACGCACAGCCGATGCGGCCACAGGCCGCTAAAAACAGCCCGCGATTCCCTTTGCGCCGCGAAGGCAGAAACTGGGCGATCCCTAGACGCATCGCAGGCATGCAGGGCAACGCCGTCGTTCGAGCAATACGCATCGAGTGTCACCCAGACCACTTTGTGCTGCTGGCATCCGGGGCAACTGGCACGACAGAGGTGTTTGGATTCGATGTTGGAAACGTAAATCTAGATCGGGCAACACTACAACTGGCAGCAGCGATCCGTGAACGAGTCGATCGCTGGGGACCAGCCTTGCCTGGTGGACGTTGGGAGCCACAGTTACGGGTAACGATCATGCCCGGCAGTGAAAGTCGATATACCGAACTGCAAAATGGATTCAGTGGAAGCGGCATCGAGGTTATCGGGAGGCGTTGGCAATGAATCAGCATCGCAAGAAAAGAACCATGCTCGAGATGGGGCACGATGCGTTTCTCGACATCATTGCCAATCTCGTAGGAATTCTGATCATTCTGGTCGTGATTCTGGGAGCACAATCAACAGCAGTCATTGAGGAAATCCAAGAT
The DNA here is from genome assembly GCA_913061385.1 of uncultured Rhodopirellula sp. Classification (GTDB taxonomy): domain Bacteria; phylum Planctomycetota; class Planctomycetia; order Pirellulales; family Pirellulaceae; genus Rubripirellula. Next base: position 1,758 of record CAJXTM010000106.1, read on the forward strand.
CAAGTAGAAGATGAGTATCTGGATGAATCTAAGTTCGCGTCTGAAGCCCAAATATCAGAGCTGGCAACTTACTCGATGCGGGCAGCCAGTGCACAAGCAGATTCAAGCCGTTTAGAAGATACCATTCGCGAATACGATTCAAAAATATCGCGTCGCAAACAGCAGCGGGCATTGATGCTGGACCTACTGGCTCAGGTGGAAACCGCATGGGCAGAGAAAAAGAAAGACTTCGACGAGCAGGCGATCAAAGAGACTCAACGGGTGACCGAGTTCAAATCAGCACAGAAAGAACTTGAGCAGTTGGCTGGCACACGGAAGCACCTGGAAAACCAGCCCGCTCCGGTCATCGCAATTGATCACCTACCAACTCCGATGGCAAAGACCGTCTTCGGTGATGAAATCCATTTCCGCCTAAAAGGCGATCGGTTGTCCATCGTTCCTATCAAGCAACTTCTCGATGAAATCAAACGCGATTTTGAGAGAATGGCGGCTGGTGCTCGCAATGGACAGACGGAAGCCGCTGTTGGGCCCATTCGTGGCTTCGTCGCAAGATATCGCATGGACAAGGACCGCGAAATGATCTCCAGAGGCGGGCAATTGCAGATGGCGACACGAATTCAATTGACGGGAATGACAGTGGAACCGCTTCAAACACCGCACGGACAGACACTCGATCAGATCCTGTCCAATAGTAGTGAACTCGACGTTGAGCTGGCCGGTCGTGACCCCAACACCACCACCATCACCGTATGGGTTTACCCGAATAGCTTTGCCACTTTCCGGAAACTCAAAGAACATCTTTACGCTCGTGGCTTTGCCACTGCCGCCCGCCCGCTGCCGCTTGGGCAGGAAATTACTGGTGGACCCCAGGGCTCGCGATCCAGAGCACAATGAGTTGCACGCTTCAGCAATTCTAGCCATTGAACGCCACGGACCTACTGGACATGAATTCCGAAACTCAGCTGGGGACACAGGAAGCAACGGCCCGTGCAACTTTGGAATCGGCTCATGGAACCAATCAAAAATCCTAGTACCAGCCGACTGACTGAAACGTGATCAGCATTCGCTGTACTAGGTCGGATTGGGGCGTGTGATTTCCTGCTTGGCCCATGCACAGGCCCCCAGTACACCGGCATCGTCACCCAGTTGCGCTGCAACCACCTCAAACCGCTCACGGTAGACACTCATGACACTTTTTCGTGCCGTTTCACGAACGGTGCCAACCACCAACTCTTCCATCGCTTCCACCAAGCCGCCACCGAGAACAATTTTGTCAGGTGCCAGCAGGTGGACAATGTTCACAACGGCCAACCCGATCGCAGTCGCCGCCTCTTTGACCAAACCCTCAATAACCTCGTCACCATTGGCAATTGAATTCGCAAGAGCTCCACTGCGGATTTCAGCGATATCAGTGCCAACGGTTTTCGCCAAGTAAGGTGCGTCTCCACGGTGCGCTGCCTTCGCAGCCTCTGCTGCGATCGTCAGTCGACTCCCCTCAGCCTCCACCGTTCCAGGCAGTTTATAGCCGCTGGACCTTGTGCTGCTGCTAATTCTGGTATGTCCTACTTCCATGCAAGTGATACCCGCACCCTGCAAAATGCGTCCTTCGTAGACACACCCACCGCCGACGCCAGTGCCGGGAAAAATCCCCACCGCACAACGAGAATCTTTTGCGGCTCCAAAACGATATTCCCCAAACACACCAGCATCAACATCGTTGATGACTCGCACGGGACAACCAAATTCATTTTTCAAACTTTTCCCAATTTCAACATCATCCCACCCCAAATTTGGCGTGGTTAGAATACAACCAGTGTCCAAGTCGATTGGGCCAGGACACCCAATACCAATACCGGCAATTCGCTCAGCATCAATCTCGCTTTCCGCCAGCAGACGGTGGATCGTGGTAATGATTCGATGTACACCACTTTCTGCTCCATCCCTACCACGTGTCTTGCGCCGCCGCCTGCCAATCACCTTCCAGTCGTCCTGATAGGCGATTGTTAGCATCTTGGTACCACCAAGATCGAACCCAACCCAAACGTCTTTTTCCGTTACAGACATCGATTCCGTTTACCTTAGAAAGAAGCAGCGAACAGGCTTAATTTCGTGCTCTCGAGGAGGTCCCCTCCACGCCGGATACTCCGACAGCCTGTCGTCAAATCAGACCGCAACACCCTTTTGTCTTCAACCCACCTAATCATGGCCGGTGTTGAGACTCGACCACCCCCGTCCCCGCCCCTATCATCAATCGCCTCTTAACCCCATCGATCAAGGTAAACGTTCCACGCGTCCCGTACGAAAGTCGCCCTCTCAGCCGGCTTCGGAATCCTGCATCATGTCAAATTGTTTACCAATCACCTAAGAAAGTGACGTCAGCTAAGCAAGAAAACAGAAAGTTTTTTCCGATCGAAATAATTGTCCAGTATGGCGCATCCTTGTAACAGTTATTGAAAGATGACCCAGGATCAATCACTCCCGAATGACCACGAATCCACTGCTGAGACAGCAGATGAGGGGGTCGCTCGCCGACGGAGGGTATTTGAGGAAACAAAAGATGGCTTACAAGCTTTTTTACGTAAAAGGCTGCCTCAAGATTCAGATATCGACGACTGTCTTCAGGTGGTTTTTGTCAAACTAATCGAGAAAGGTAGTGTAGTCGCCGCGCCTGCTTTGAAATCCTGGCTGTTCAGAGTGGCTTCGAATGAGTCAGCTCGACTCTGGCGGAGCAAGGCTGCGGCGGAGAAGATGTATCAGAAGCACGGTGGAACAAAAGCTCCGATTATCGATCCTACGACTGCAGTGATGCAGGTTGAAGAAACCGAACAATTGAAGAACGCCCTCAAAGAACTCCCTGAGTCTTGGCAGCAAATCGTGTCATTGAGGATTTACGAAAACCTGACATTCCAGCAGATCGCGGACCAACTCGGCATTCCTTTGGGTACTGCCCTGACTCGTATGCGAAGAGCCTTGGAACGTCTGAAAAATGACCTGAGCAAGTAACGACCGATGCATAATCTTAACCCACACAACAAAAACGAAAAATCGCTGGATGACCGCGATCTGACGGGTGACTGCAAGAACCAATGTCTGCAATACCTGCTCAATGAACTGGAACCTGATCAGATTGCACTGTTCGAAGAAACTCTGGGTAATTCAGAACAGTTGGCAGAGGAACTGCAACGGCAAGCCGAAATGATTGCCATTCTTTCTGAGCTACCAGTGGGCGGCACCAACCTTTCGACTTTACCGAAGGTTGATCATTCGCTGCGAAAGAGTTTCGCTAAGTTAGCCTGTGTCGCACTTGCCGTTTGCATTGCAGGTCTCGCATTCCGGACATGGTGGTCAGCAACCGGGCCAGGACAACGCCTCGAACCATCCAATACGTTCCTGACTGATCGCGTCAGCATCGATGCCGCAATAACTGCGCCGTTGTCAGAGTCCACTCTAATCGCCAGAGCATGGGCAGCGGGCCAAGCAGAAAAGGATTCGGGTGTCCTATCTGAGACAACACTCACGGACCTACAACCCATCGCCCTCGGTGATGACTTTGAATTTCAAGATGAAGAAACGGGAGCTGCTTCAGATGAAGCATTCTCATGGATATTCACTGCCTCATTTGAGACTCAAGAAGCGGAAACTAATGATGGCTAAACTTTTACGGAACGCATTGCTGTCCGCAATTTGTTTCTGCATCCTTCTCACCGCTCAAGCATCGCTTCACGGTGACGATTCCCGATCGGATTCAAATAGCAAGCGTGATGCAAAAGACCAGAAATCAACCCAACAGGCGAAGAGCCGCACCTTAAATATTGAGAACGAAAACCTCGCTCAAGAATTGGCCCGCGAACATCTCCCACAACTTACCTCTGTTCTGAAACAACTAAAAACTGATCAGCGACGACAATACGAGCGTGCCGTGTGGGACTTAGCGCGCTCAGCCAAGAAGCTGCACTTTGCCCAGAAGCGGGATGAGCAGCTTTTCAAAGTAGAGCTTGAGTTGCTGAAGGCCGAAACTGCAGCCAACTTACTCGCAGCGAGACTCACAGTGCGAGACAATCCAAATGACAGAAGCACCCTACGTGACGCCGTCGCTCGCCTGCGCACCGCAAAACAAACAAAGATGCGATACGAGATCGACATGTATCAGAAACGTCTTGAGCGTGATCAGGCACTGCTCGCAGCGGCGGAACAAAGCCTGTCAGACTTCGAAGAAAACACAAAAAACACCGTGATCGACTCTTATCAAGCGATGTTGCGCAAAGCAGGTCGCAAGCCTGAGACAAGTACTCCGAAAAAGAAAAGACAGAAGACAGTAACAACGTCTTCTGAACGCTAATCACAGCCCGCCAGAACTTTCCCCAATAGCACCCTTTGATGACCAAGCCAATGATCTTTTTCTGCCAGAAACATCTATCGGTCGGAATCCTATCCTTTGTCTTCGCGTGCGTGATTGCTAGTCTTGCTCCCCTAACGCCAGCCTTCGCTGAGCCAGCAAAGGTCAAATCACCGTCTGAAGAAAAGTCGAATGAAGCAGAGGCAATCTTGCAGCCACTCAGCGAACGTTTCGCCCACAAAGATACGACCGAGGTCCCTGACTTCCAGAAGCATGTGGTTCCCCTTTTAGGTCGCCTTGGCTGCAATGGAAGAGCCTGCCACGGATCGTTTCAGGGACGGGGAGGCTTCCAGCTATCACTCTTTGGCTATGACTTCAAAACAGACCACGAGGCGTTACTTGAGGACGCTTCGGGACGCGTCGATATTGACGATGTGGCTGAAAGCCTGATTCTCTCCAAGCCCAGCGATGCTGATTTACATGAGGGGGGAAAACGCTTTGCCAAGGGTTCATGGCAACATCATGTTCTCAAAAGGTGGATCGACGTTGGTGCACAATACGATTCCAACCTCATTCGTGAATTGGATCGCATAGACGTCAGCCCAGCGGAAATACTATTTTCGAAAAAGGGTGAAACCGTGAAACTAACCGCGGTCGCGCACTGGAAGGATGGAAGCTCTGAGGATGTGACGGAACTGTGCCGGTTCAGCTCTAACAATGATGCAATCGCAGAGATCGACGAGACAGGGCGGATCCAATCCGGGGAACGCGGTGATACACACGTTGTAGTTTATTATGATAAAGCAGTGATTCCCGTCCCTGTCGTAAGACCGGTTGGTGTTTCAATCAAGTCAACAGCTCCCCAGCCCAAACATCCCATCGATCGGCTGGTAAAAGAGAAGCTAGACAAACTGGGGATCGTTCCCTCGGGCATCTGCAATGATTCTGAATTCATACGTAGAGCCTCTTTGGACATCACGGGAATTCTTCCCCAAGCCGAAGCGGTTCGTCAGTTTCTAGCTGACAACTCTGCCAACAAACGTGAACAACTGATCGAGCGGTTACTTGAGTCCCCCGGTTACGCCGCTTGGTGGGCAACAAGATTCTCCGATTGGACCGGCAACAGCGATGAACAGCTGACCAACGTTTTCCCGATTAGAAATGTTGCCACCCGACTCTGGTACGAGTGGATACGCGTCCGCCTTGAAAAGAACATGCCGTATGATGAAATCGTTGAGGGGATTGTAACCGCCGACAACCGTCAGCCAAACGAAGACTACCTCAGCTACTGCGAAACCATGACACAGGCATGCAAGCCTGGAAATGAAGAATTGTTCGCTGAGCGTGATGGACTGCCGATGTTTTGGGGGCGTCGCAATTTCGTCAAACCTGAAGAGCGTGCCATTGGCTTTGCATATACCTTTTTGGGTGTCCGCATCGAGTGTGCACAGTGCCACAAACATCCATTCGACAAGTGGTCAAAAAACGATTTCGAGAGTTTTTCAAAACTGTTCACTCCGATTCGCTACACCGCGAACCTTGTAAAGAAGGACGCAAGACAGGAGCAAAAAGAGCTACTGGATGCTCTTACCAACGGTAAAAAACTAAAGGGTGGTGATCTGAGGCGTGCAGTTCAAAAAGGTGCTCAACAAGGAAAAGTAGTACCGTTCGGCGAATTAATTATTGCCGACAGCAATATCCAACGATTGAAAAAATCCCAGGCACAAAATCAGCGTAAGGGCGGTAAGTCAAGGGCGATAAAAATCCCGACTGGAAAGATTCTCGGCGAAGAAGAGTTGGTACCACTAGATACAGATACGCGAGATGCATTGATGGCGTGGCTTCGGTCAGTGAACAACCCTTACTTTGCCAAAGCAATCGTCAATCGCGTCTGGAGCAACTATTTTGGTGATGGCATTGTCAGCCCCACTGATGATATGAATCTTGCCAATCCGCCCGTGAACCAACCATTGATGGATTATCTGGCAAACGAATTCATCAAGCACGACTTCGATCTGAAATGGTTGCACCAAAAAATTGTGACCAGTGAAACGTACCAACGTTCTGCTGACACGAACGCTACCAATATGATGGATCGCACGAATTTTTCTCATCATGTTCCGCGAAGGCTCCCTGCCGAAGTCGTTTACGACGCTGTGGTTCTGGCCACGGGCTCGGATCAACACGCCGAAAAACTTCGAACCGAACTCGATCAGATGGCGATCGCGGAAGGCAAGGCGATTCGCCGGAATCAGCAGGATTTTGCGCTCGAGGTATTTGGGCAATCCATGCGAGAATCTAATTGCGACTGTGATCGAAGTGACTCCCCCAGCCTGCTTCAATCGATCTATCTTCGAAATGATGCAGACATGCACAAGCGTCTCAGTGACAAGAATGGCTGGGTAGCTCAAGCGTGTTCAGAGCTTGGAGTCGCAGGTCCTAAAAGCTGTCTCTTATACACATCTCCGAGCCCACGAGACCGAGGCTGATCTC
>CAJXTM010000107.1 GCA_913061385.1 uncultured Rhodopirellula sp.
CGAGATCAGCCTCGGTCTCGTGGGCTCGGAGATGTGTATAAGAGACAGCTTAAGTTTTCTTCCTGTCGTGGAAAACCAGTTGCGGATATTCGTCGGACTTGTCTGGCCTTTGACGTTCGGCACTTGGTGATTGCGAAAGGTAAGCCCAAGATTTTCTTCAGACCCAAAAAACTCGGCCAAAAAACGATTCGCTTTGGGCACGGAATCCCGATCCATCACCTGCAAATCAGCACCCTTGGAATCTCCATCAGCAAAATAAATATCATGCTGTAAGTGCGTCATACCTTTTTCTTTCAACAAACGCTGAAAGAACAAAACATTGCGTTCCAACGAGGCCTGATTGCCAGCAGGCGAGTAACCTCCGCCAATGGTCAACAAATGGTCCTCTGCCCATCCCTGAACACTCAACAATGAACAGGCCAGAGCACTGGCCAAAGAGAATTGCAATAGAAGAGTCGGTCGCATGAAAAAACTCTGATCAATCGGGACAAGACCTGCTTCGAACTACACCACATGCAGGATTGAACCACAGAACGATTCAAAAAGCCCCCTCATATTGTGCAATTTCAAGAAATCGAGGTCGGTAGCCCCCCCTCACATCGGCTCGTCAACAACCCAAAAGCGGCAGAACAACAGATAACCTGCCAGACAGGTGAGGTGAAATTCACAAAAAACTGATTCTTTGAAAGTTCCGCGCCGGATGTCATTGGATCCGACGCTTCGAGATTTGAATTGAGTCAACCGACTCCCATCTAACGAATCCTAAAATCTGGAAAGATCCGATGAAAAAAATTCTCTCACTTGCCGCAACTGCACTGCTTGCTCTGTCCACTTCCCACGCAAACGCTGCCTTGTCAGTGTACACAAATGTTGCTTCCATCCGGGACGCGGATGTCACTCAAAAACCTGTCAAGACGATTCGTGATGCTGATGTCGCATCCGAGATGATGAGCATGGAAGAAGCAACCTATCACCTACTGCTCGATGTCGGCTTCACTGAGGAAGAAGCGGTGATGCTGCTCTTCTTCGACAGTGTGACTGAGTCAGGTGAATTCCACAAAGCCGTGAAGCAAACCCGACGTGAATCCGTGTACGCTGAACACGAATTTGAATAGCCCCTTAATCGCAATTCAGCGGCATGACAAGACAGATGCATGGCAACCCAGAGGTTCGGTTCACCTATCCAGCACCAGCCCTGTCCCGCCTGCAACGTTTGATGCTACTACCTGCCGATCAGCAGGGTGACTTGCTCAGAACGAGCCACAAGCTTCATACAGAAAAATCGAGAATCACTGGGTGCTTGGCCACCCAAGATGGCAAAGGCAATCATGCCAACGACCTGACCAAAACTCAAAAGATCTGTAGCGGCAACCTAGAAACTTGACAGCACACGAAATGCGAGGAAAGCACATGGCAAAAGAAAAAAGTAGGGCTGGCAGGACTTGAACCCGCGACCTAGGGATTATGAGTCCCCAGCTCTAACCAACTGAGCTACAGCCCCGAGCTATGTAATTTACGGTGTTTTCGGTTTGTGAGCGAGACGGTGCTCCCACAAAAACCCGCTGCGGGGATATTTCTGCACACATTAACACCGTGCAAGCACTCAAAATCCCCCAGAACAACCCCATACAACGTTCACTGAAGCCGCCGAACGTTGGCAAGATTAAGCGGTAAGCTGCCCCAACTTGTCAAGTACCTCACGTTCCATCGATTGGAACAGATGCCCGCAGGTTTCGAAAGCCAGCTTCACGTCCTTGTGCCGCATGATGCTTTGAATCGTGTTTGCATGGACGCCTGACAGAGCCGGCGGTCGGGTCATCGTATAATGGCATCAGTCGACGTTGAGACGCTGCAGTTCACTACGAGCTTCCATCTCACACGACCTCACGGCAAAACCGACCTCCGCAACCTCAGTCACTCGGATCGGTTCGTGCAATTGCCTTTCATTCATGGTTACCTCCGATAGATCCCATCAAGGACTCTCACGTTCAATCACTGCGCCATGCCCAGCGCAACCTCGGTCGCGGCTCCACTTCGCTCCCTCAAACCTGCGAACAACTCGCTCCGCGAAAGACCTAACTTGTTCCAACTCCGCCTACTGACCAGACGGACTCAGGCAAACACGAAAGCCGATGATGCCGTAGCGGTTCGCCGACCGACAATCCTCGGCGGTCTCGAACCAACAGCCCACACGGCCCGAACCCGATTTAGGACCGCTAGGATTAGTCACGCTATAAACGAGATTAGTTTCCATCAGAATATTGGCTAGACTTCCATGCATTACCATATCTGTCACAAACCCCTTAAGCATTCCCTTGCGTGCCCCCCTATATTTTGATGTCAAATGAATCGGCTTTTAAAAAGGGAAAAACTATTGGCAGGTCGTGTGCCCGATGTGCCGATGACCGTCGACGCCAAAATCCCTGACGACGACGACAAGACGATACGAGCGCGTTTTGCCGTCACCGCGGCGCCAGCAAGAATGAGGCTTCGTGACGACGCAATGACTTGCAGTGTTGACCATCTTTCCGTACGGATATTGCAATTGGGCCTAAAATGGCGGTCCGGCAATCTTTGACAACGGAAACAAAAAATACTTGCGGAACACAGAAAACTTACCCCTCAGTGGAACAGCGGCATGCCTTGTAAATTTCTATTGATCCTGATAGCGATGCTCACGGTGGGACTGCGGGAAACGGCGGCCCAGTATGGTGACTGGAAACACGCGGGCTCGATGTACATCGTTACAACGCCCGATGGAGCGAACTTGCCCGCAATCGCGTTGGAGAAAGACTTCCCGCTGCTGGTTCGTCTGAACAAGGACTTTTTCGATTTCAGCCAGGCGAAGCCCCGGGGCGAAGACATCCGCTTCTCCGCCAATGGAAAACCACTGGCGTACCAGATCGAACACTGGGATGCAGCAGCAGGCAATGCCGATGTCTGGGTGCGAATCCCAACAATCAAAGGTAATGACCAGCAGGCGATCAAGATGCATTGGGGCAATGAAAAGGTTCCCAGCGAAAGCAACGGCGAGCAGGTTTTCGTGACCACAGAAGGGTTCGCCGCAGTCTGGCATTTAAGCGACAACCTGAAAGACGCCACTTCGAACCAACTCGACGGCTTCAACAAACCCGATAAGCCAACCACGAACACCGCTGGCATCATTGGCGATGCTCAGGAATTCGGTGTTAATAAATTTCTTGTCATCCGCGCTCCCGGTGCCAAGCCGGATCGACGGGTGACCTGCATGCCCTCAGGCAACGCAGATCGGACGATGTCGGCCTGGGTCAATCCCAAGAGTTTCGAGAGCCACAACTGGGCATCGGCGTCGATTGGTGGCTGGGGCGAACCGGAGCGTGGGCAGAAGCCCAACATGGGCTTGTCGTATTTCACCATGACGGGCAGAGGCCAACCCCGCTTCCATCTCTACGGCTTTGACCCCAGATGCGACAGCACCCTGCCTCGTGGTGAATGGCGGCATATCGCCCTGAGCGTTTCGGAGGACATGGTTCGCTTTTATGTTAATGGTGTTCTTAACAGAACGATTGATAACAACAGCAAGGCGGTGACCAAGCTCGGCAACTTGACGACACCGCCGTCAACGCCAGTCGATCTTGGTGATCATGGAAACGCGCGTGGACCCTTCAATGGCGCTCTCGATGAAGTGCGTTTCGAGTCCGTAGCACGCTCGGAAAACTGGCTGAAGCTCTGCTTTGAGAACCAGAAACCGCTGCAGTCGCTGCTTGGACCACTGGTTCAGAACGGCGATGCCTTCTCTGTGTCGGGGTCAAGCTTGAACATACCGGAAGGGACGTCGATGGCTCTAGCAGCAAAAGCAGGAGGGGCCAGGAAAATCTACTGGGTTTTGCAGGATGGTGACAACGAACAGATCCTGGCTGTCGACCGTTTCAACTATGATTTCAACTCAGGACGCGTTGCCGAAAACAAAACGGTTGCGTTGCACTTCAAAGCGTTATTCGAATCCGGTCTGAAGACGCACACTAGCCCAATTACCATCCGAGAGCGTATCCCCGATCCTGTTTACTCGCTCAACGTTCCCCAAACCTGGAATGGCAGGGATGAACTGGAGATCTCGCCCTCAATCATCAATCTTGCAGAAATGAAATCCGAGGGTGTTGGCGATCTGAACTACTCATGGAAAATTTCGGGCATGGCCACAGTCAGCGAAGCCGGCGCGGGAAAACTGGTCTTGAAGCGGGCACAGAACAGCGGCACCCTGACCGTCCAACTCGCCCTCGACAATGGTGGTGACGCGGTCTCGCGTTCCGCCAGCATCACCGTTGCCGAACCGAATCATGATCCCTGGGTTGTGCGTACTGCTATCACCGACGAAAAGCCTGTGAACCAACAGTTCTATGCTCGCGACGATAGCAGTCAAGGAACACTTCGCTACAAAGGCACGCTCAAACAACCGGCGGATTCAGTATTTCTGAGACTCTATGCCGGCGACAAACTGCTCGACACCCAGCGGCAGAAGATCGGCGCCGACAACAAATACACCTTGTCTGCAAACTTGCAGGCGGGTCTGATCGCCTATCGCACGGAGTTTGGCATCAGGCAGGGCGGGACAGAAACAATTCTGGAAAGAGCCGGCGACCTTGTCTGCGGTGATGTCTTTATCATTCAGGGCCAATCCAATGCCGAAGCTTGGACAGACGAACGAATTGTCCATCCCTACAGAAGCCCGTGGTTGCGCAGCTTTGGGACACCCACCACGAACAAGGATAAAGCCCGAGATGTGGTCTGGGGCAACGCCTTGTCTTTCAACGGCGGCAAAAACCACCATCATTTACAAATTGGCTACTGGGGGGTCGAGTTGGGCAAGCTGCTCATCGAAAAACACAAAATACCCATCTGTATCATCAATGGGGCACAGGGTGGAACACGGATTGACCAGCACCAACGTAACGAGACCGATCCGACGGACGTGACCACCATCTACGGCAGGCTACTGTGGCGTTTGCAGCAGGCAAAACTGACGCACGGAGTTCGTGCCGTGCTGTGGCACCAGGGAGAAAACGACCAAGGCGAGTCAGGGGCGACCGGCGATTTTGGCTGGGTGAATTACCAGGACTACTTCATCCGCATGGCGGCAGCCTGGAAACAGGACTACCCGAATATCAAACACTACTATGTCCACCAGATCTGGCCGGGAGCATGTGGCAGCCGGTCGGTGGATAACGACAGGCTGCGTGAGAGGCAACGACAATTACCTGCACAGTTCTCCAATATGAGTATCATCTCGACACTCGGTATTCGACCGGGCGGCGGCTGCCACTTTCTGGCGGAAGGCTATGCGGCGATGGCAAGACAGTTGTTTCCACTGGTGAACAAATACAACTACGGAGTGGAATCGAAGGTGTCCGTCACGGCACCGGACATCCAAAGTGTTTCGTACACCAATGCGAAGAAAGATGAAATCAAACTGGTATTTGATCAGAATGTGAAATGGGACGACGACGTCGCGGCGCGGTTTTATCTCGATGGGGTCGCCGCAGAGCTGGCCATCGGTGGCGGCGCTGGAAAAATCATCATGTTGAAACTGGCTACCCCCTCCACGGCAACAAACTTGACCTACATCAAAGGTGGCAAGTGGAAGCAGGAGGATGCGATCATCCGGGGCGCAAACAACATCGCGGCGCTGACCTTCTGCGAGCTTCCGATACGATCTGCGAAGTCACACAATGATTAATCCATGCAGCAGGTGCTCTCTCACCTGCCGTCGTGGATGACACAATGAATCCCATTTCAAGAACAAGGTAATCAATTCGTCTAACAAGCTGATTCCCTGCCTCGGTATTGATGCTTCAGCTAATTACGCTTTACTTCGATCACATCGCCACCTTTGGGCTCTCCCTTGCCGTAACAAACCAGATCGAGAAACTGATTGAAAGCCTCGTAGGTCGCTTTGTCCCGCGTACGGGGAGCAAATAGCACACGTTTGCCCGGGATATGCCCCATGGAATCGATAAAGACCATCTTGCTCCATATCTGCTTCTGTTTGAACGTTTCCTGCATATCACGCCCCTGCTGGGCTGGCGTCGCAGGATGTTCCTTTTTGCCGCCGTACATGACGAAACCGGGGGCATCTTTGGCACCCACATTCCTCAGAACATAGCGGGGCAAGTAGGGACTATTGCCAAACCAACCCACAATGTTGAGCTTATCTGGTTTGTATTTGGCATCGGCGGGCCAGTTCCATTTCTTGTTGTAGGCAATCTGGGCGCTGATGTACCCTCCGGCAGACGCGCCGGTGGCGATAATCCTGCTGGGATCGCCACCGTATTGTGCAGCATTGGCCTGGAGGTAAGCGACCGCCATGGCCACGTCGAGGGTACAATCGTCCTTGGTGATCGATGTTCCCTCTTGCTTCAGTCGGTAGTTTGGCGAAACAACGATACAACGATACAACCCTTCGCCATGTAGACATCTCGCATGTCCTTGTTGCAATAGGCCTTGCTGCCATTTTTGAATGCGCCGCCATGAATCGTGAACACGATAGGAGCATTCTTGAAGTCAAGGTCCCAATAGACATCCAAAACATTCCGCTCATGCTTGCCATACGAAACATTCTTGTCGACCTTGACCTCTGCATGAAGATTCGTTGCAAACAGCCACAGACCAACGGCAATAACAGTTTTGGTCATCAGCATCTTCACGATTGAATCCTGATTCACTGGTGCCACGGGTAGCTATTCGGCCGAACCCGGGTGGGTGTCTGAGAGAATTTTTACCAGACAGCACACCACCAATTTGAGACGGTTCTGACACAACGCGTCCGGCCCAGGTTTTCTACAGTCGAGTACAAAGTAAAAGTGGCAGCCAAATAACCCTACCTGAAGATACAACACTTACACAACATTTCGCTCTACTGTGGCATGAAGTAACTGTGGCATGAAATGTCCTGACTTTCCGTAACGGGCAGCAGTGTGATCATCATATGGCAGGCGAGTCTGGCGGTCGAAGGAACGCCCCCGACTTCCGCACCTGGCGGTGGACCCAAGTGGCATGAGCAACTTAGCGGAGTCGATTGCACCTGTGTCGGTCGTGTCCTGCGCCTTCCGTCTATGGCTCCGGGAATCGCAGAACGAATTCTTGATATCAGCGAGTCTGGCAAGACCTGACTCGCGTCTGCTAACTCCATCTTGCAATCGTTATAGGGATCGATCGCAGATTAGGTATCTCAAAACGGTGCAGTCACAGGTCCAAGTTCAGTGGAACACCACGATTGAAACACTGTAGAAGCATCAGGGTCACGTAGCGATATTGAGGTCAGCGATCGGAAGATACCTGAACAGTTACTGCCGTTGGTGTACCCCGAACGGTGCAAACTGGCAGCAGTGAAAATCGGTCTCAAGACGCCCAGTCTGGCACGGCACCCCTCGCACTGGCCTACCAAGTCTTCGTGCGAAGGATTGCAAAACGGCTCCTTGGAAGACCAACTGACCATGAACAAAAAGAAACGAAATCACTTGGGTAAATCATCGCTGAAATGAGCGGGATCAACGAATTGCGCCGTCAACACGATGGACAATGAACAGATACAATATTTTCGCCGCACAAGCTTGCTGGCTGATGAGCAGCTCAAATGATTGCCAGGCGTTTACCGAAGATTGCTGGTGATACTTAAGACAGTTTTCACACTCTCAATTGCTTTGTCCTTCATCCATGTTCACGCAAATGCACAGGGCAACAAGTACCTTGTTAGTGACTACAAGCAGTTTTGTCAGAATGCTGGATCGAAGAACACAGACAAACTAAAAAAAATTTCCGGACCAACAACAGCAGCTTCAAAACGAGGCAAGTCACAGGGTAAAACATGGCTCGTTTCTTTGGGCGATACTGGTTTCTGAATTTCAATCGAGAACAGAATCACTAAAGCGTTTTCAACTTTGGGAAAAAATCCCGAAACTTGCAAAGGCAAAATAGGCAAGTCATTCTTCGTACTGCAACTGGTGTCCAAGGGTCACAACTCTGCAAAGACGCGGATGTTTCCCTTAAATCATGTGGCAGCCAATTCAGTGATCTCCACAGCAGATGGAACACACATAAAAACCGGCTAGAAGCGTTGAGCTCATGTAGGAGGGTAAGACCATGCACGGCGATGCATGAGCCTTGATCGTTTTCGATAGCGTCCGACATGTTGGGAATGAGTGGCGTAGCGAAACAGACGACGAAAAGAAACCAGCGGCATAAAAAAGGGGACGGTGGAAAACTGACGGCACAAGCGTCAGGCATCATCAATGCCACTGTTCCCTAACTAGCTCAAGCCACCATGTCTTTCCCTTTCCCCCACCGATTTCCTTGCACACCTTGGTCGTAGATTTCCCAGAGTCAATCCAACTTCGACTTCCCGAAGTTGGTAGATGATCGCGTCGGCAGAACCGCGTTTTCGAATGCCGTTTCGCCCTTGGACAGCGTTGTGGGAACCGAAAACCAACTCAACGACGGGACTCAATTAAGGGGCAAGTCCGTTGTGATTTTGGCATTCCTCTGGCGCACTTATGTACCTGTCTCTTATACACATCTGACGCTGCCGACGACTCCTTACGTG
>CAJXTM010000108.1 GCA_913061385.1 uncultured Rhodopirellula sp.
CTACACGTAAGGAGTCGTCGGCAGCGTCAGATGTGTATAAGAGACAGGCTATGAATTCGTCGATAAAATTGCGTTTCGGAACCAGGTCTGCTTTGTTGAACAACACGTCAACGCCAGCAATGACTGATTCCCTGTAATTGTCCACTTGATTCAAGTTTTCGTCAGCAACCTAAAGACGATCTTCTGTCTAGTGGCTGGGGAGAACTGCTGACGCATTCAAAAACTTGATTTGAACCGCCTTCAATGTTTCTCTGGCTTCCGGCCACCAACGTTTTTGTTGGTCTATGAGGAACTTATTTCGATGAAGTTTAATGAACCGCTTCGTACGGTTCGTTAGGAGGATGCTTTACGGCCAAAGCCATTCATCCTCATGCGTGTCACGGATCCGATCGCAGACAAATCATCTGTCATCACCGAGAATTTTGATGGCCAAAATCCTTGGCGAAGTGTGGTGGTCGCAAGCGCGGTGTCACCACATTAGAGGGACGCGATCAAGACGTCCTAGGAGAGATACCTGAGTCGTGAAACTCGCGTACCTTCAGCTTCGCCTGAAATATAGGCCCTCAGAATGCCATGTCAAGCCTGAATAACCAAGATCTGCCCCACCAAAATGGGTGGGGCCCAAAAGATCACGCTAGCGTCAAAGTCGACCTAATTTGTAGGTTCGCATCAAGCCGCAGAGTCCCTGTGGCCGATCACAATCATGCGCGTGGCGTATTTGCTCGCTATTGCCATATTTTTCTACAGTAAAACGAAGATAGGAAGCAGGTTTGATGCGCACGGCAGCCCCCAAACTTTCGGTCATGATGGCGGTATCGCTCATGATCTCCAGTGTCGCCCAAGCAGAAATTTCTTGGGAATCAGACCTACGTACCGCCCATGAAAAAGCGGTAGCAGAGAACAAATTGCTGCTAATACATTTTTATAGCGATAATTGCATTTGGTGCGATCGACTCGAAGCCGGCGCTTTTAAGCAAGCCAATGTCGACGAGGCAATCAGCAATGACTTTGTCGCCCTAAAGGTTCATGCAAGAAAGAGCCCAAAGCTGGCGAGCCTGTTCAAAGTCACAAAATTCCCGACAGATGTGATCGTTACCACCGAAGGCCAAACGCTTGCACACCGCGTTAGCCCGCAACAGTCGGAACGTTACGTCGCAATGCTGACAGGATGTGTAGACTCAAAACCTGTGGCGCAGGTTGCGGAAAAGGTCGAGCCGGCAGCCTTACCCCCTGCGGCCGCACCAGTGGCAGGGAATGCCCAGCAACCAGATCCTGTGTTGCCAGCGAGCCCAAACAATGAGCTGTCGTCCGATCCACGAATCCGCATGGGCAATGGTGTAGAAGCGAGGCTCGCCGGCTCACGGAGTGCCAGTATGAGCGTTCCGAATCCGACGCAGCCAGAGGCATTCAACCAATTGCCGCCAGCCGCGATTGCACCCCAGGAAATGCTCCCCGCGAGTCCCGAATTGTCATTACCGAACTCAGCACCGAACAGTTCCCAACCCGCAGCAGGAGCAAGCGTCGCTCCGATCCCCGCCACTCAGGTAGCTGCAAACCAACCTCCTGCGGCGATCGAGAATCCGGGCCTCGCGATGCAAGGCTTCTGTGCGGTGACCGTGATCAACGAAAACCGCTGGGTGGAGGGGAAACCCGAATACGGCGTGATCCATCTCGGAAAGCTTTATCTTTTTTCCAGCCAGCAAGCGATGGGCTCCTTTCTAGCAGACCCTGCTCCTTTCACTCCGGTACTCAACGAGATTGATGTTGTCCGATTCTTCGAGGAACGCAAAATTGTGAAAGGCAAGCGAGAATTTGGTGTTTTGGATCCGGTTCACAATCGCATGTTCTTCTTCGCTGACGAAGCCGCTTTGAAGCACTTTGAAAATGAGTACGAACGGTACACCGATGCGGCCCTCGAAGTGATGGCAACCGCGATCAAAGAAGCAAATCCCGGAACCTGATTTCACACCGGTCCGGAATTCGAATCGAAAAAACAAAATCGCGGCGGCCATCCCCTTTGGATGAGTCGCCGTTTTTCGTGAAATCAACGATATATTTTGCTTTGATTCAGCAACACTTACCGCCAGTTCAGACTGTACGCGGGCGTCCGGACTGCGATGTTTGACGCTGGTTCCGGATAGCGAAAGAGTCGCTCTAAGCCATGCCGTTCAGCCGACGGGGATGCGTAACTGGGCCGCAACCCCAGCAGAACAGATAGCCCTAAGGCTAAGAAGACAAGTGAAATCAAGATCCACAATACCCGGGCCTTCGATTTGCCATACCGTTGCGTCACACGTTGGAATGTTCGCAATTGATAAGGGGCATTCCACGGCCCAACACCGATGGAAAAGCCGATCAGTGAAAAAAAAACAGCCAAGCTACCCACGAAAATTTCGTCCAGAGTCACACGTCACCTCTTACTCATTCGCCTATGCACGGAATTCTCCAAGCCGGAAATCACAACGATCGAATTCTAACCAATCAAATCATTAAGAAAAATGGTTGCCGATTTTGAGCGTGAAACAATAAAACAGTCCTTGCCCTTGTAAATGCAGGAAAAGAACCGTGCACAACGCATTCAGCTACGAACAAAGCCATTGAAAAAAATGCTCAAATGTTCGGAGCATCTTAGTGCGATAGCTGCAATGCGGATCTACCTTCGAGGCTCTGACGTGAGCAGGCTCACCATGACTTGATACGAGTTTGTCAAACCCACACGTCATTACTCAGGAATCTGCTCGACGCATCCTTCGACGGAGTGTACGAATCTGGAGCCGTACCGATTCCAGATCAGGACAGATGTCCAATGCTCGCCGCAATGCCATCAGAGCTCCAGAATTATCGTCTAACTCAATCCTGCAGCGTGCCAGCCCTTGCCACGCGGCATAGTGGAAACGGCAAAACCAGAGACTGGAACGATACACCCCTTCAGCCTGAAAATGGTTGCCCATTCCATGCCAACAGATTGCCAATTGATGATGCGCCTCAGCAAAACGAGGAGCCTGCTTCACCAATTCCTCTGCATTGTCAATTGCATCTTGATATTCACCGCCGTCGTTCAAATGCATCACTCGAAGCAATTGCTGATGGTGCTCAGACGCACAATCCCTGAGCAGAATTGCTCGAAAGGAATCGTCTGCTGCAAGCCGCACACCACGATCGGCATCGTTCAACGCTCGTGCCAGCGAAGAAATCGACTCGCGATTTCCCAGAATCCCCAACGCCATAGCTGCAGCTCGACGTGTCTCTGACTCACCCCGTGTCAGCAGCGTCAAGAGCGTGAACTGCGAATAATGCTCATCAACCTCCCATGCGAACATAGCAACTTCCGCTGACGAGAGATAACGTCGGTATGCGGTCGCCAGACGATTCGATCTTAATGCCGGGGAAGTCACCTTTGCTCCATGGTCAATGGAAATCTATCTTTGGTGCCGACGCGAGAACATCCGCGAGAGAGAATCCAAGACCTCCCCCACCTTTGATCACGACAAAACCTGTCTCGCTAGGCACACACCTGATTCGTAATCACAAGCCCCCCGCGTAGGAAGTCTGCCGATTCAGTATTGCCAATGTTTAGCGATCGAGTGCAGCGAGTCTAGTCACGACCGCAGACCACCACAAGCAATGAAACTACAATATTTCTGGGCTGGGAACCTGACCTCCAAAATCCTCAAAATGATGCGTCTACCACTGCACTGAATACATCATTGCAAACTCATACTGACACTGCATTTGAGTCGTGCAACGCAAAAAGCGGTGGGATTTTCTCCGTGGCTTCTTTTCGGACACTTGGCAAAATGTTTTCACATTCACATGCACAATTCTCATGGGGCAAAAAACTTCCCCTAACCGGCCAACTTGAACAGCCTTGCCTCTCTTTGCTCCTGATTGCATACAAACCACACATCAGTGAGAGCAAATGCCATCGGAAACGTAGTTGCCAGATACGCTCAAATCGGATGTTAATAACCCGCCTTGGCTCCAAAGACGGTGACGTAATCAACACCACGCTATAATGGTGAAAAGGCGGCGAGGGGGAAAGGCGAGCCACATGCTGTTGCCCAAAATCACATCACACGGATAACAAACCATGCGTGCATTTCAACTGGCTAAATCCTGTCTCCTTCACGGCCGCATCTTGTGCATTCATTCTGTGGCGATCGCCATTTTCGTCTTGCTCCTATTTTCGAGTGGGCAACTCGTTGCAGACGACCTTACAGAAGCCAGCCCAATCTACGGCAAACTGGCAACCCCGATGAATTCCGTTTTTGATGGCAAATCCTTCCGTTCTGCGATCTCTGGTATCGCCGAGCAAATCGGGCTAAACGTTTGGGTGGACCGTCGCATCGACCCAACGACCATCATTAATATCGAGTCATCAGGATCAACTGTTTACGGAGTCATTGAACAGATTGCTGCATCACGTGACTGTGTACTGATGCCAATTGGTAACGTCTTGCTTGTCGGGCGGCGTGAGTGGGTTGCCAAGCTAACTGCAACAATTCAGACCGCCAGCTCTCGCACATCCTCAAAAATCATCGATGTCGCCTGGGACGACCTGGCCACGCCAGCAACCGCGCTGAACCATGTAATCGGAAATGTGCCCGAGGTTGCTGAGGATCTCCCACATGACTTATGGCCGAAAACTACGTGGACCCAGATCCGCCAAGATGTCGCTATCACGCTGATCCTTGCACAGTTCGATTTGCAATTTGACAAATCACTTTTTCCGCAACGCATTGTCACCAGCCCCATGGGCAATCAAGATCGCTACGAACGGCGATACTCCAGCAAACTCGCCCGAAGCGTGCGTCCGGCAGTCACCGCAGCTGATAAAAATAGTCGTGTGAAACTATCTGGAAAATGGCTCCAAACCACCGCGAGTTTCGATGGCCATCTCTCAGGGACCCAAGCAGTTTTTGCAGCATTGAAGCCGCAACTGCCCGACCCCGACAAAGATACATTTACACTCAAACAAATGCGAACCAACGCCAGAAGCGCTCTACAGCAACTGTGCGGTGTTGCTGGCAGACGATGCGAGATTGCTACCGATGCACGCCAAGCCTGCGAAAAAATCGTAACGGTTGAGGGTCAAGATGCCACGCTTAGAGAACTCATTGAGTTAGTCGCAAAGCAAGCGGGCGTAAAAGCAACATGGGGTGATGGGGTAATTTCTATCTCGATGTGACGGTGTGCTGTCGAACAACCCACTGCTACCAAGCCATGTGTATGCACCCAACTTCACCAGTTTCTAAAGTCAGTCCATTCAGTGTCCCGACACCGCTTGCAGACGATTCGAGATCCAACTAGTCGTTGGTAACACGAATCAAGTCATGACGAATCAGTCCCCGCCTGCTAAACTTAGAAGATGAAAATTAATCAACAGCGCCGAACCCGTTCAATCACCACAATTCTGTTAATTGCATTGGTCAGCTCTTCTGGTTGTGATTCTACCAGCGAGCCGACGGAAGTAAGCGAGGGCACCACTCCATCCCCAACACTCGCATCTTCTGGCCAAACATCAGCGGACGGTAGCACTTCGACGCCCGAGCCTGACGCAGCATCAGGCACAGCGTCTCCCCCAACTGGTGGCGAAGCTTCCACTCCGGCAATTGAAATCCCTTCGTCAGAATCTTCAAAAACTTCCCCATCCATGAGCTCTGAAGCTTTCCGAGAAGCTGCGCTCGAAGGAAGAACCGCCGAAGTCAAACGGGGTTTGGAAAGTGGCATCAATATCGAGGCAGTCCAACCGGGCAGGGAACACACCGCTCTTCACATGGCCGCATTCAATGGGCATACCGAAACAGTACTTTTTCTAATCAACAAAGGAGCGAATGTTGATTGTCGTGACTTCGAGGGAAAAACCCCACTGATCCATGCATGCACTGGCCCCTATGCTGAAACAGTCGAAGCACTTATCAAAGCCGGAGCAGATGTCAACGCCAAAGGCTCGACGGAGGGATTCACGCCGCTCATGATGGCGGCAGGACTCGACCAACTGAAAATCGTCCAAATCCTATTGGCAAACAAGGCCGAAAAGGAAACCTTCGATGACGACAATGACAAAGCGATCGATCACGCTCGCAGAGCAGGTCACAAAGACATCGTTGATGTGCTGAAATGAGCACTTTGGGCTGAGCAGAGATAGTGCGTGCCACTTGGTGCCAAACCCGCCACAGTCTTGCGATACTTGATTCGTACCAACGCGTTCACCGTCCTAGGGACTGACCGTCGTCCGAACAGCCTGAACGATACCGGCTTGCATTCTTTGGCTCTGAGCCTGAACGGTAAAATCGAAAGTCTGCGGCTGGTTGCTCTCCAACACTATTTGGAATTCCGCGGTTCCACCGGGCGCAAGTGAACGGATAGGTGTGAGGGTAACAATATCACCATTCACCGTGAACACATTCGCTTCGGGATTGGTGATGGGGTTCGCGCTAACAAGCCGCACACCGGGTGGCAACTTGAACTGCATTGCGATCTGCCCATCTCGCTCACTCGAGTCATTGACCAGTGTCATCCGATACCTAATGGGCTGTGCCACACGAGCTGGATTATTCATCGCGACGAGTCGCATCTGGAGCTTTTCTGTTTTTTGCGGAATGGGTGCTGCCATTGGCGGGGTGGTAGCCGGAGCGGTTGAATTCAATCCACCCTGCAGCGGCAGTGCCGGGGCCACTGCGGTTGGTGCATTGGGAGCGACGGGTGTTGATAATACAGGAGGCAGTTCTGTCTGAGGTGCCGTCAATGGCGGTGGTACGACGTTCACAATTTCATAAAGAAAATCCGTGTTCGCGCTGGTTTTTTCGTCACACGTAACCTGCAGCGTGATCCTCGCTTGGCTTGTGGGGCGGACTACTTTGAATAGCCCCTCAAGCGTCACCACTTTTTCTGCCTCGAGGCGTGGGATCGACCACAAAATCACGTTCTGCGCGATGCGACTCTGATCCGAACCCTCTGTCGCCTGCTCTAATTGCACTACTGGCGAATAGGTCATCACGACTTTCACGTTAGTTGCAACACCGAGCCCAATGTTGTTGACAACAGCTCTGACGAGTGTCTGTTGTCCCACCGCAATGCGATTGCGGCCAACCAATTCAGCTTCCAAGCGTGGATTCCGCGGCACAGGATTGATGGCAGTCACACATCCCTGTTGCGAATCGCGCTGCCCACCATCGGCAAATGCATCTACAGTGATACAACGCTGTCCAGCCCTGACAGTGGTGAATTCTACTTGGGCTTCCCACGTCTCACCTGGCTGCAAAACCCCTGTCTTTACCGTACGCAGCGGACTGACGCCGCTCTCGTGAACCAGCCCCTCATCCCCCGCAGCGGTAAGATAAACGTTCTGCAGAACACGATCTCCTGTATTGGTAACATCGATATCAAAGGAAACCGCATCACCTGATACCAATCGTGACCCTGCACGTTGTACGGGTGCAACTGTCACCGAAAGCGATGGCCTGAACACATCCACTCGCACACGGTCTTCGGCGAGCAACCCACCGCCGCGGCCCTGAAACACCAAATCGACTGGTGATTGTGCCGACAGGTTGATCACCAAATCCAATTGTGACTGAGGTGGCACTGTTCCAATTTCCCAAACGACGGCATTGGGCAAAATCTGCGCTTGCAAGTTTGCGTTTAGCACCTTTGCACCCTGAGGAATGGGCAAAGTCAGGCTCACTCCGGTTAACGGCTGGTTTCCAGGATTGGAGATGTTCGCAACGACTTGGAACGGTGTATTGAAACTTGCCACCGCTGGCCCACCTGCCCGCAGAACCAACTGTGGAGCACTCCAAGTTACGAAAGCTTGGCCGCGACCGAGCGTGATTGTCGGAATGTTATCTAGCTCTCCACCAGGTCTAATCACCTGAACATCGATCGCTGCGCTTCCACTGGTTCCAGGACTAGGCTGCAACTGAACCGAAGCATTCCCCGATTCATCCACCTTGGCCTCAACCACAGATGCACCATTGGTACCCACAAAAGTTGCCAACTCTGGTTGCAGAATCTCGTACCGTACTTTCCAGCCGCGTGCTGGCAATCCACCCTCGGATCGCGTCACGCGTGTTGTCAGTTCTACAGGCGTGCCTGATTGCACAACTTGCGGCGTTGGAAATTGCCAGCGTGCGTCGACCCAATAAATAGTCGTTGTTGCTTTTCTTTGATCCCAGCATTCACTTTCCGGTGCCAATACGGTCACGCGACTGGTGCCCTCGGAAGGACTGCTGATCGTGATCCAAGTTTGCCCTTTTTCAAGCTGCACATCATCACGAGGGTTCATATTTCCGCGTGTAATCAAGGTCCGTTTGCTGCTGGTGATGCCCATCGCGTAGGCCGGATCGATTTTCTTGGGCCGGTCCATTGATCCAACCAGTCGACCGACAATTCCAGGTTCGTCGTCACCCACCTGCAGAAAAGTCCCAACACTTTCCGGCGTCAACATCCATTCCAGCTGTCTCTTATACACATCTGACGCTGCCGACGACTCCTTACGTGTAG
>CAJXTM010000109.1 GCA_913061385.1 uncultured Rhodopirellula sp.
GAGATCAGCCTCGGTCTCGTGGGCTCGGAGATGTGTATAAGAGACAGTTACTGAGGTATCGCTTTCCTAAACTGAACTTGGTGGTTGATGGCACCGACGTTGGTAAGTGTTGTTGGGTCATGAGTTTCAATTTACCCAGATATGCCGGTGGATTGGAGATTGAGCCTGCTGCTTTGGGAGACGATGGTCTGCTTGATGTGATTGTGTTTGAGCGTGGGTCGATTGTGAGCGGACTGCGTTACGTCGCGGGTATCTGGACTGGGCGGCATTTGGACGCAAAAGATGTAACGCGTCTTCGAGGTCACACCATCCGAGTCGAATCAAGGGAATCGGTGGCGTACCAGCTCGATGGTGACTACGGCGGTCAACTGCCTCTCGAGATCACCACTCTGCCGACTGCCGTGCCGCTGCTGATTCCCCCCGCAGAAAAATAGTACCAGGCCGTCACGCCGCTGATTGTGGCAATTAGCGATGCTAGTGGAACTTGTTCTGCGGCCCGTAATCAGACGGCTTGCCGTCGACGTCAGGTTAGCCGAAACTCTGGTTCCCGATGATGCATATTGATTCACGATTCACCTGATTCTCCATCCGACCTCGGCGGCATTTTCATGAGTAGTGTGACTGTTGGCAACTATTTGTGTGGTCCGGAGCAACCGCTGTTGTTGATTGCCGGCCCCTGTGTGTTGCAGTCGATTGACCTTGCCTTGCAGATTGCTGAACCACTTGTTCGGCTCAACGAGCGGCCGGATGTCAATGTGGTCTTCAAAGGCTCTTTTGACAAAGCGAACCGAACCAGCCTGAACGCCGAGCGTGGTCCGGGTTTGGATGCGGGGCTTCGGATGATGGAGGAGATTGGCCGCAAGACCGGATTGCCTACGACCACCGATTTGCATCTGCCGGAGCAGGCAGCAGCAGTCGGTCAGGTTTGTGAGCTGTTGCAGATTCCAGCGTTTCTGGCACGCCAGACAGATCTGCTGGTTGCAGCGGCAGCGACCGGACGACCTTTGAATGTTAAAAAAGGACAGTTCATGTCGCCGGAGGACATGAAATATGTCGTCGACAAGGTTCAAGGCAGTGGTGATGGCGGGGTGATGTTGTGTGAACGAGGGACTTTCTTTGGCTATGGGCGACTGGTCAATGACATGCAGTCGCTCGTCTTGATGCGGAATTTAGGGGTTCCTGTCGTTTTTGATGCCACCCACAGTGTGCAGCGACCCGGGGGACTAGGTGGGGCAACCGGGGGAAACCGGGAAATGGTTGAACCATTGGCCCGCGCAGCCGTAGCAATCGGTACCGACGCGCTCTTTTTCGAGACACACCCTGATCCGGAGACGTCACCAAGCGATGGTCCGAACATGATTCCACTGGATGCCTTTGTGCCGACCATCACGCGTCTGTTGAAGTTGCGTGAGGTTGCCCAGCAACTGATGGCTGAGGGCTGATTTTCTTAGGCGGCGATCTTCTCGTAGCGCAGTCTGAGACGCGTTAGCCATGTTCTGTCACTGCGGTTCCGATCCGGTCGTGCCGAGATCCCTGACCTTGGCGATCTGGATGTAATTTAACCATGCCGAGCTGAAAGTAATATTGAACGATGCGGAACTTCATGAATCCAGCGACGCACGCAATCGGAATCGGCATGCCAACGAAATCATTACTGTTCGGAATCGTTGCTGCCGCTGTTTCTCTGGTTGGTTGCAGTAATGATGTCGATCGTGTTCGGGCGATCGAGCGACAGCGGCAAGCTCAAGTTCACGCTGATGCGAAAGTTGATCACATTGGCGAGGTTTACGGTCTGCTGTCCAGGCTTGTCGAGTTGAATCCTCAGGAAGCCCGACGTGAAGTGATCTACCATCTGAATCGATGGAATGAAGGAAGAGGATTCGGGGACGAAAAGGTCACACCACTTATCAGCAGTATCAGTCGAGTGATCCCTGAAGACGAGTCGCGCGCACTTGCGGAGCAACCGGCGTTTATCCGTAGCGACACCGACCATTTGAGGGACTGCTACCTCTTTCGACGAATCACTGAGTGGGTCGATCGCGAGGCCGGTGAAGACCCACTGTTGACGAATTGGTTGAATGAGGTTGAAGGAAAATTACCTGAAGAAGACGCAGCGAAATTAAGGACTGCCGTTCGACTGTTCGACTGGACCGTGCGGAACGTGGGGTATGAACCACTTCAGCCAGAGAAAAGCTTGTTGCCTCATCCACCGTTTTCCCCTGGGATGCCTGCCCCTGAGTTCTCGTTGGGAATGAAATTTCAAGGTCCGGGGTATCGGCAGACTGACTATGAGACTGTGTGGCGAGGTCTTGGTGACTCGCTTCAGCGTGCGGGAGTTTTCACACAGTTGTGTCGTCAAGCATCCATACCTGCGTTCGTGCTGGCGACTCAGTCCGAACTGGATGGAATGCTTAATCCATGGAGCGTTGGTGTTCTGGTCGGGAAGGAAGTCTATTTGTTTGCACCTGAACTTGGTTGTTACGTGCCTGGGCCCGGGCAGATCGGAATTGCCACATTGCGTCAGGCGCGTTCAGATGCTTCGGTGCTGCGGCGTTTGAACGTGGTTTCCTACTTTGACTATCCCGTTTCGAAAGCTGACGTTCAGCAATCAGTTGCCCTATTGAATGTGACTCCCGAAGCAATCAGTCTGCGAATGAAGCAACTTGAGTCAGGGCTGACTGGTAACCGCCGGATGAAAATCTTCGTCGATGCTGACACGCTGGCCGAAGAGATCGATGCCGTACCTGGAATTGCGGGGGTCAGGCTTTGGGAGGTTCCTTTGCTGGCGGCTGTCTATATGGCCGAGTTGGAAGCGGCAGCAGCACGTGATCCATTGTTGACGTTCTGGTCGAGGGCGGCATGGTCCATCATTGAAGATTCGTCAGACAACTCCAAATTGCTCGCGTTGGCGCGATGGCGACATCTCCATGGCCAGTTCGATAAAGATGACGAGGAAGATTCCGAGGGCGCACGAGTGCTTTACCTGCGGCAACGAGCGCCAGAGTTTGAGATCGAAGACCTTGGTATCGATGTCGATTTGCAGAAGGCGTACGGTGTCCGTCGTGTGTTGGGTATGGATGAGAAACAGTACAACATGCAGCTGAAATATGCTCAGGACCTGATGCGAATGGGAAAGAATGCGGCGACCTACTGGGTCAGCTTGATTCAGTATGATGACGAACGATATGGAACCGCCGAGACATGGTTCTCAAAACGAGTTCTTGATGCTGATTTGATTTCACGCCGTGAATTGACGGGGGATGTGCTGTCACCGTGGACGCCTGCCGCCCGTTACAACCTCGCTCGGAGTTTGGAGCGAATCGGAAAGTTTGATGAAGCCATTGAACTGTACAAGACGGACGATGATCCACAGGAGCATGGCAATCGCCTGAGGGCCCGGTTGCTGGACAAGCATCGACAGGCGACAGAAAGAAACGTCGATCCAGTCGCACCTCAGTAACGTTTAATCAGCAACGTTTAATCAGCGACGTTTAATCAGCAACGTTTAATCAGCGACCGCTCACTAGTGAGTATCAACCGGGAAACGTGCCGTCGAGCTACGCCGGCTCACCTTCAATACGGTTCCGGTATCGCGAGGCTGTATTTGCTCAAGCCTGCTTTCAGTGGAACAGGGCATTCAGTACTTTGTTTGGTGGTGCTTTTACAGAAGTTGTTCAACGTGCACACGTTGCAGTAAAGTTGCGATTTCTGGGAACGCGGCATCGACAATGCCGGCATCTGCCAGTTGCGTGGGTGACATCGACGAGGGAATCGGGCAGGATTTAAGCAGAACCAGTTCGTCAGCGTTCGCGAGGTGCGCCAGCAAACCTGCGATTGAGTCCGTCGTGGTTTGCCAGTCGTCAGGAAGCTTGAGTCGAGCGGCGTTGGACCGTTCGTTGCAGATTGCGGGTGGTCCATCGTTGTAAAAAACTGCCGGAGCGATCACGGTCGGAGCGTTCCCAGTCGGTTGGTCAATTTTAGACTGGTATTCGCAGGCGACTTCCCATTCTGCCTGCGTTGTGATCAGCGGCCAGCCAAACCGCTGTGCCGCGAATCTTGCCGTGGCAGTGAGTAAGTCGACACAGGTCCAGTGAACCTGTTGCGGGTCCATTGGGTGCTGGCTATCCAGTTCGCGCATCGCATCAATTAGCTTGCCACCTCCAATCACGACCCATGTTTGGTCTGCAGGGTGTTTGTTTAGCCAGTTGTTGACGGCCGTGGCGAGGTCATCTCGCAAGAGCATGCTGCCACCAATTTTGATGATTCGCCGCATGATCCACGCTTACCGATTTTCAGTGGATTTGAGTTTCGCAACTGCATACGCTGGCGCACATCTCGCAACCTCGGCTCCCAGATGGTCAGCCAAACGCAGCGTTGTCTGTCCCTCAGGAATTGCAATCAGCAATTCGCCATGTCCGCTCAGCACCCAAATGTCGTGATGTTCCAATCGGTCGATGGCTTTTCCAATCTGTTGCATTGCGGCGGAGAGTATTTGGTGTGCCAGCGCTGTGGCATCATTGATGCTGATGGTTCTGCGATCGAGCCCAATCATTCTTGCAAGACGGTTTGCAGCCAGCGGCCGCGTCCTTGGCTTGCCATCAGCTGTGCCGCTGTCGTTGACATCTTCCGCTGTATGTCCGAGCACTAAAAGTGCATCATCGATGGTTGCGAATATTTCATTCATTACCGGTGTGGAGATGCCTTGGAAGACGAGTGCACTAACGAGGCTGCACACGGGAGTTCGTCTGCAACCGATGTAAACAAGGGTTGATTCACACAGTCGGTCATAGTCGGTCAATGCATTGGTGGCAACTTTTTGTCCTCTGATTGGAATGATGTCAGTTGTTGTTGATCCGATGTCGATCAACAGGGCATCAGAAGCGATTTCGCGGCCAATGAAATTGGCTAGGGCATGCCAGTTGGCTGCTGCGATCAGATCTGGATTATCGCGGGTCTCTCCCGGTCGATGAAAACAGCCATCGACCCCGTAAAAGGAAACCGTGTTGATTGAAAGAGACTCTGCTGCTTGGCATGTTTGTTGGGCAATGTGGTCAACACCGATGCCACGATCCAAGAAACAGTCCGCCAATTCACCGGTCATGGTCACGGCAAGTTCAGTGGGGGTGATCCCGCGCTTGCAAAAGTTGTTTTGCAGGTCTTCGATCAGAGTTTGCGACAGTCGTTCGGGAGTCAGCCACATGGCGAAATCGCGCGCTGCGGCGGTACCACAGGAACTGGCGTATTTGAGGTTGGCGCCGCCGATGTCGATTCCGAGAACGAGGTTTTTCATCGTTGCTTTCAGACGTTCTCGACAGCAGTGTCGTTGATCCAAACTTCCCCATTCGGAGTCCAGCGTACCGAGTTGGCTGCGGTGCAGCAGGACACGGGACCGGTTTCTAAGTCAAACAGTCGAGCTGCAAGATTGCCGTTGATCATGTGACGTAGGCCGACGTAGGAAGTCGTCAGGCGAGGGTTGATCTCGATCACGCAGTCTTCGCTGGGACGCTCGCCGAGCAATAAATCGAGGCCGACAAAACCACGAGCCGTGGGTGGCATTGCAATGATTGCACGTGAAGCCAGGGCGGTTGCACGTCGCTGTGAATCATCATCCAGCGGGCCTTCTCCTCCACCATATTCACAATGGGAGCCCGACAAGTTCTGTGAGACGGCCGGTAAAAAAGTGTGCTGGGTGGCAGACGCGACCAGAGCGATTGAAATCGCACGTCCCGGCATCCACGCCTGAAGGATTGCGTTCTCGGTTAAATCAGCGGACGCCTTATCGAAGCAATCGTAGACCCTGATTTCTTGTGTGCCGCATCCGTCACGCGGTTTGACAACGAACTTTCCGTAGTCACTCAGGGTTGCTTCCATGCGGCGATCCGCAAATGTCATGTACGGCGGGTGGGCAACGCCAGCGGTCGTCAGGATTTTTGCAGTCAGATATTTGTCGCTGGCAGTGCGAAGGAAGTCGCCACTGCCGGCAATCACATCGATCCCGCTAGCTCGCAGCATGGCTACCGCTTTGGCAAGTATCCCATCGCTTTCTGGAGCCACCAGCAAGGCAGCATCACATGTTTGTGCAGCGGCCGCCCATTGCCCCCAGAGTGATTGCTCGCGAACGATACTGACGGTGTCCGTGGTGTTGCTGCAGAACGTACCTGCAAACCGAGGATCCAGAGGTACAACCGTCTCGGCTACTTCCGCAAGATCGGAGACAATTGACTGCAGCATCGCTGCACCCTCACGCCGCAGGCTGCCAGGGATTTCGTCGATTGCCTGATCAGCGAGCCCGCCGCCACAGACGTATTCTCCGACAAAAATTCGCATGATGTGTGTCTCCGAACCGACAGGTACCGGACTGATGATGGCCACGCGGTCATCATGATACCGAAAACTGCAGGGTTGAGTGGCTTGCCAGAGAAGAGAAGCGGACCCCACAAATGAATGGGGCAGGCAAAAGTCACAGGGCTTTGGATTCTAAAAAAGCTGGGTCGAATCGTATTTTACTAAAAAATACCCAGATGATCGCGAGCTTCATCGGTCATCAAATCAGGTGTCCACGTTGGCTCCATGACGACTTTCACTTCACACGAGGTGACCTCATCGAGTCCTTCTGCGGCACCTTTGGTTCCGGCTACCAATTGAGGTCCAGCAGGGCACATGGGGCTCGTCATCGTCATCTCAATATTGACTTCATGTTTCCCATCCGCATCTTCATCGCCAATGCTGACCACGTAGATCAGTCCAAGGTCCACAATGTTGACGAAGAGTTCTGGATCAATGACCTGTTTCAGTGCTTCTCGAACAGTATCTTCTGCGAGTGCCATGATGCGGATGTCCTGATTGAAAAGTTTGTGGATAATTGAAGGATAAGTTGGAAAAAGCGCCGCCGGTCTGGTGCTGCGTTTGGATGAACGCTTGTGCTGGCCGACTGTTCCGCAGGTTCAGATTGAATCAGGCACGGCGTCCATTTGCCAGGGACGAGCGTGCGTTTGTTTGAATATAGATGATCACTCGTATTCGCGTACTTGGCGAGCGATCGCCGCGGCGAGGGCTTCCCGGACGCTTTCGATCGAAATCCGGTCAAAAATTTGTTGGAAGAACCCGCTTACGATCATTCGCGTCGCTTCTTTGCGAGTGAAGCCGCGGCAACGAGCGTAAAAAATCTGTTCTTCGTCAACCTTGGCCGTCGTGCTGCCGTGTGTGCAACGTACGTCGTCCGCTTCGATCTCTAGCCCGGGGATGGAATCAGCCCGTGACGTGTTGGAGAGAACAAGGTTATCGTTACGTTGGTATCCATCGGTCTTCTGGGCGTCTTTGTCGACCTTGATCATGCCCCGCCAAACCGTTCGGCTCTTGTCCTGTTGGGCTGCCTTGTAAAGGAAGTCGCTACGACATCCTGGTGCTTTGTGGTGCTGCAAGGTGTGGTAGGCGATGTGTTGCCGTGCCTCGGTAAACATCACTCCATTGACCTGGCTGTTCGCTCCGATTCCGACCAAGTCAACGGTTTGGTTGACTTTGGAGAGCATCGATCCCATTGCTGCTAATGTCCACTGCAGCGTCGCATCGCGATCAACCGAAGCTTTTTGATGGGCAAAATTGTAGGTTTTGTGACCCCATTCCTGCAAGTTGACGTACCTGAGGTGCGAACCGGGTTTTTGAATCAACTCGACCGCACCGAGGTGCAGGCCCGATGCTTCCGCAGAGGCACTGTTGCATTCGTGTAGCACGGTTGCTTCCGCACCTTCTTCCAACACGATCAGCGTATGCGTGGTGTCTGTTCCACCTTCAGAGAGGATTGAGCCGATGTGGACGGGACGATCCAGTACAACGCCGCGTGGGACGTACAGGATCTGTCCGCCTGACCAGAACGCCGCGTGCAGT
The DNA here is from genome assembly GCA_913061385.1 of uncultured Rhodopirellula sp. Classification (GTDB taxonomy): domain Bacteria; phylum Planctomycetota; class Planctomycetia; order Pirellulales; family Pirellulaceae; genus Rubripirellula. The sequence goes on from CAJXTM010000109.1 coordinate 7,885, forward strand.
GCCGCGAATTTATCTTCGTCGGGGTCAAAAGCTGTGAACAGATGTTTGCGGACCAATTCAGGGTGCGTTTTGCTGAGCCGTGACAGGCTACCGAATACGACTCCGCGTTCGGCCACTGCTTCGTCGAGGTTTTCGCTCACGACCTTGCTGTCGACCGTTTCGATTCGCCCAGCAAGTTCAACGTCTTGCAGAAGCTGATGCACTTGTTCGCGTTCAACAACACCGGAGTCGCGTTGATCCGTATCTGACGGAACCGAAAATTTTCCGATTTGAAACGCCCGGATGTCCGTGCGAATCCATTCCTCGTGCCGGCGTTCGGGCCATTGCATGGCTGACCCATGTTGCCACGCTTCGCGTCGCATCGCCAGCAACCAATCGGGTTCATCGCGTGATTCGATGAATGCATCAAATCCGGCCTGATCGAAAGTTGTGAGAGTCGTTTGTGTCATTTTGTTTTCAATTGAGCACGCCGATCACGCAGCATTGCGGTGGCGTCCGTGTACAGTGCGAAACCGAGGGGTGTGAACGTGGACCTGAAACTCATTCAAAGCTGTCTCTTATACACATCTGACGCTGCCGACGACTCCTTACGTGTAG
>CAJXTM010000110.1 GCA_913061385.1 uncultured Rhodopirellula sp.
TCGGAGATGTGTATAAGAGACAGGCATATCTCTGAACTGCTGCCTCACACGGCTAAGCGAATGCACATGCTGTCGATTGTGCGAAGCATCAACTCCAAGATCGGTGATCACAACCAGGGCATGCTGTTCATGGAGAAAGGGCGACGAGCTGGCGAGTATCCTTACGTGGGGTCGGTTGCGTCACGGTATCTGGCACCGGCCAATGGGGAGTTGCCGGGTTACATTCACATCAGTAAACGCGGCATCAATGATTCGACGGCTGCGTTTTTGGGAGCACGGCATGCTCAATTGAAACTCGACGGTAATAAACCGCCAGCCAATCTGGCTGTTCCGTCGTCGATAGACGCAACAGCAGATGAGGTGCGCGAGCAGATGCGGCTTCGATTCAACCGCCGTTTTTCCAAGCAGCGATCCCCCGCACTCACCGATGTTTACAACAGTTCCTACGAACAAGCTGCCAAATTGATGAAGCGAAAGGCAATGTTTGAGGGGAAACCACAGGAGAAGGATCTCGATCGCTACGGTCGGCACGATTTTGGGCAGCATTGCCTGCTCGCTCGGAACCTGCTCGAAAATGGGGCAACCTGTGTCAAGGTGACACATCATGGTTACGATACTCACGCTGAGAATTTCAATTTTCATCTCGAACAGCTTGGTGAATTCGACCTGACGTTTTCGACTCTGCTGGATGACCTTCACGATCGTGGCATGCTGGACAGCACTCTGGTGATGGTCTATTCCGAAATGGGACGCACCCCTAAGATCAATTCAAAGTATGGTCGTGACCATTGGGGAACTGCCTGGTCGATGGCGTTGGGTGGGTGTGGCATTCAACCGGGCGGCATTGTGGGAAAGACCAACGCGGACGGGACGAAAGTCGCTGAGCGTGAGGTTGATGCAGGCCACTTGTTCCATACGTATCTATCGGCGGTTGGTATTGATACCTACGAAGACCATGACTTGTCGGGCCGCTCGATCCCGATCGGCGACCCAGCTGCCGAGCCGATTGAGGAGTTGTTGTCATGAATTCCGGTGTTGTTATCGATCCTACCCAAACTCATGAAACCTCTGAGCTGAAGCATCAGAATCCGCTGACGACGTTGCGTGTGGATCCGACAGGTCGCTACGTCGCTGCGGGCGCACAGGATCTGGACGTCCAGCTTTGGAACTTGGAGGACGGGAATCATTTTTCCTTGGCGGGGCACAAGAGTTGGGTGAGGTCGATCGACTTCTCGGCAGACGGAAAGCTGATGTATACCGCTTGTTGGGGCGGTACGATCAAGGTCTGGGATCTTTCACATGAGATACCGGGAATGAAACGGAGTTTTCAGGCTCATCAGGGCGCGGCACGCTGGGTACGCCTCAGCCCTGACGGTAAACACATCGCTACCGGTGGAAATGATTTGTTGGTCAAGCTTTGGAATGCTGAGAGTGGTGAATTAGAGCAACAGTTTTCTGGACACGATCGGCATGTTTACGGCGTTGATTTTCATCCTGACGGTCAGCATCTGGTGTCCCAGGATTTGATGGGCAATGTTGTGGTGTGGGATCTCAAGACGAACCAGAAACAGCGAACGATCGATGCCAGCGTGATGACGGGTTACGACAAAAAGTTCGCCGCGGACATGGGCGGGGCCAGAGACATGCAATTCAATTCGGATGGCGCTCTTTGGGCCAGCGCGGGAATCACCAAGGTTGTCAATTCGTTCGCGGGAATCCAAGATCCGATCATTGTCGTATTCGACTGGACAACCGGAGAGACAAAACGGCAGCTGCGAGCCGTGGATAAATTCAAGGGAGTGGCATGGGGCGTGCGATTCCATCCAGAGGGATTTACGATTGGTGCGGGTGCTGAAAAAAGTGGCAAAGGGGAAATCTGGTTTTATAACGACGAGCAAGACGCAGCGTTTCATACAGTTTCAACGAAAAGCTCCGCCCGAGCAGTCGATCTTGTTGGCAATGACCGTTTGGCTGTGGCGCACGCGGATGGCGCGGTTCGCCTGTATAAGATGACCGCGAAAGACAGCCAGCCGGATGAGGGGAACACCACGGCTGAATCCGCTCAGGGCTAGATTCTGATTGAGGTTTGAGCCTGCTCGGAAGGTGGGAATCATATACCGGTGCCGACTGAATTGAGCGAGTCTCGGCGATCTTGACCCGCTCGTTCTTCATAAGAATCCGATACGAGACTATCGAGAAAAACGCACCTTTTCTGGGGGCGAGGTGAGACTTTTTTAGAAGTTCGCTTTTGTTGCAAAAAGTATCTGGGCAAAGGAACACGCCAGCTCGCAACGGAAGTAGCCGATGGATGGTGTCCCTGCCGTGATGGGCAGATTTCTCGCTTCGTTCTCTCCTCTTTGGAGTCCCCCTATGTTTGTGCGATCCGCGTTATTGTTTCTTTGTTTGTCGGGTTCTGCCGTGTCGCTGCGAGCGCAGTCGATGCCTGAACATGTCAAAAACGCTTTGGACAAGCTTGTGGGGACGTGGGAAATCACGACGACGATCGATGACCGCAAAGTGACGGAGCGCGTCAAGCTGGAATGGGTGAACGACGAAAGCGTACTCGTGTACCAGGGCAAAGGTGAGAATTTTCGTAGCGGAGCAAAAGTGAGATTTTCGGGAGTCCTTGGCTGGGATCCAGTCAAAAAAATAGTCGAGGAATCAGGTTTTGATACCAGTGGTGGCACATTCAAAGCAGACCACAAAATCACAGACAAGAAGTGGATTGGACAGATGACTGGCACTGGCATGGTTGATGGTGCAGCCAAGGTTGAAAAGTCGACACGCGAATTCTTATTTGAGGGTAAGGATCGCTGGATAATCGTTTGTACTGATCGAGTGCTGGACGGCGTTAATCAATCTGAACGGAAGCATGATTTCCGCCGAGTCGATGAAAAAAGTGATTCTTCTCAAGCTGGAGGGTGTCCTTGGGAGTGGATGCTGGGAGACTGGGAGGTTGAGCGGAGTGATGGAACGAGCGCGAAAGTGAATTGGCGGCTGCCCGACGGCGCGGTTGATTATGTGCTGGGAACGTGGCATGAATCAGATGGGACCGTGTTACACGAGATCGTAGGTTGGGAAGCAGACAGGCGGCACTTGGTTGCTCATGCCTATGGCACCAACGGTGCGTATTTCGCCGTCCGATTTCAAGATGTTCAGAAGCATCGCATGACAGGGTTTTTGCGGGCAAGAAACGCAAAGCGGGAATCGCAAGTCGGGGTGCTTGAACTGGTTCGGGTTGAAGTGGGAAAAGCAACATCCAGGCTCACTGCTTCGGACGGCACCGTTGTGACGGAAGTTTTGAAAAATGTTGGAAAGTAAGTATTCCCACGATTGCAATCAACTTGCAGGGAAATGTTGGGTTTCGATCGAAGCCTGTCTCTCTCCAAGTTGGGGAGCAGGTTGGGAAAGTGTCAGTTCGAATCAACGGACCGGAAAACTGCTTGCCCTCCGGAGTTGTGGGCGGTGCAGGTAAAGGTTTGTTGATGTCGGGGTGTGCGTTTGAACGCCACTTCTGGGGCGCTTTTGGATTGGGCAATCAAAGCTAGGCGTGAATTCCTTTTACAGTGTTGGCGGGCAAGAGTTTACATGCCTGCTGGGTTACGATCTCGTCACGCCTGACGTAACGCTGTCGTTTCGATCTTAATTGAGTTTAACTATCTCGCAGGTTGCGCAACTGAGATCGGTAAGTTCACTTCGCTGCATTTCCCGTTGAGAAATTGCCCTTCTTATTCTTCATAAGCTGCTTGCCCCTTCGTTGGCAAACGATCCAGACCGTGTTGTTCTTGAGTCTCTTGGCAAGAAATGGTCTGCGAAGAAACTGGATGACCACGCGAAGCGACTTGCCAATGGTTACCCGTGTTGCACGCAGGTGGCTGCGTTTCGTTGATCGAACAGTGCGACGTGGACAAGTATGTGTCTGCCTTGCAGCAAACGCCCAGGAAGAAATTTCTGGCGTTGCTTTCTGGGGCGTTATCAAAACTTCTGGAGCATGAAAAAATCGGCGAGTGCGACTTCTCTGCTCTGCGTATCTGTTTAGCGGGGGGGATCGTGTGCCCAGTAATTTGCACGAGTCGTTTCAGCAGATCACAGGTGTTCCGTTAACAGAATAATGCGGCTCATTCGAAGTGGGTGCGTATGCATTGAATCCGCCTTTTGGACGCAAGAAGCCCAGATCGATGGGTTTGCCGATGTACAGTGCACAAGTTTGTATTGTGACACCTGACGGGGACGATGCGCAGGCGGGGCAGATTGGTGAAATCGTTGTCAGTAGTCTGTTGATGATGGAGGGCTATTGGAACGATACTGCGTTGATTCGAAAAACGTTACATAACGGCTGGGGTGCGCACCGGCGATCTGGGGCGATTTGATGAGGATGGTCACCTTTGGTTCATGGGGCGAAAGAAAGATATCATCGTCTGCGCTGGCAGTAATGTATCTCCCATGGAGGTGGAGTCGATTTTGCTCACTCATCCATCGGTTGGAGAGGCCTGTGTGTACGGTGTGACTGAGATCGACGGGATTGAACAGGTGCTTGCCTGTGTCACTGCACAATCGAATACTGAACAAGCCACGGAAGAAGAGTTGAAGGAATTCGCGAGAGAGCACTTGGCCGAGTACATGGTGCCATGCCGCATCCCGTACATCGACGAAGTGCCGCGAAAAGGTGCCGGAAAGGTCGACCGAGAACGGTTGCGGTTGAGAGAAGAAACAGGGATGGCAGACCTGTAGCCCAACCTATCTCGCCTTACCCGGCCACGCATGTCCCACGCTAGGCAAATACCAAGCAACGAAGCGCCCATCTCTTTTCTGTTTATCTCATTCGTGAGAAACAAAGATCATGGTTTTCAATGTCGTTGAGAAAAGCATGGCTGTTAGAGACCCGCAGATCACCGAACTCAGGTGTTTTCATAGGTAGAACCGAAGGAGCAACTAAGGATCACCATGGCGATCACAGCCATTCATCATTACCAGCCTCAGAAACGTAAATATTCGGTGGAACGGGGATCCGTCGTCACGTCTCGCTGACGCTCAATGAGCGCCGAATGGCGGGCTTTTTTAAACGCGGATCATGGAAACCGTGCGTAAGGTGGACCCATCAACAGTGTTTTCCAGAGTGGCAGAAAGACAAAACATGGCGAGGCGTTGAGCGATGTTTAGGCCCTTTGAGTCCTCCGGCGGAATGGATTTCAGTCGGTCGTGTTCCCGTGGTTCAATATCTGGATGGTGTGCTGCGAGCGTATTATGCGGCGGCTGTCCTTGATCAGTTGTTTGCGGGAACGAATGCAGTGAACATTCAATCACTTTTGTCGGATAGGAGAAAGAGAATTGGTTGCGTCGTTTTGGATGTGGCTATGTTGGGAGTCATGGCAGCAACCTGCCTGTTGCTGTGTTGGACGTTCGCGGAGTTTGAACCGCTTCGCCGCGAGGTACGATCAAATATGGATTTGTCGCATGGCATCGTGTTACCCATGCTTGAGACCCTAGGTGTTGGCCTAGGGTATATTGCGTTCCGGGGTAGCTCTCTTTTGTTGGCGGTGTGTTCCATCTTTGGGCGATCGCTGCGAAGCATCATTGGCTGGTTTTGTGTTGCCACGCTTCTGTTCGATGTTCGATGTTCCGATGTTTCTATTCGCTCAGGGCGGGTTTTTCGGTCTCTGTATTTGGGCTACGCGTGAGTGCAATACAGCGGTTCGCTAGATTTGTTGTTTGACTGTCGTCTGATGAAGTGACAGTTGTAATATGCTATGCACCGTCGGATCTCACGGTGTGGAGTAAAGACTCAACCATGTTCGATGATTCAGCGGTGAAAGAGTTACTCTGACGCACCTCGCATGCGCTATTGGCATGGCTCAGAATGCGAACGGCCTGATTTCGAGTATTTAGACCAAGAACCGTTCGATTGCGCCGGTCTGCTCACGGTGGTTCCGCTGCATCGTCAGGTCGAGGTCGCCGTAGTGTGCGATCGGGTTGCCGTAGGCGTTGAGCAGGGTTGTGTACCAGTTGCTGAGAGTCTTGTGCCCTTGGGTGCCGTGGAACGGCAATCGGATGTAGCGCCCGGCGAGGTCCAGTTTGGAGTTATTGCCGGTCATGATCACCATCGGTGCCTCGGTGTCGGGGCCATGGTGGCCCGAACCGGTTTCGGGCATGTAGATGATGGTCGTATTATCGAACATCGTGCCATTACCCTCGGGAATGGCCTTGAGTTGGCTGACCAAGGTTTTGACTTGTTTCATGTGATGGGACTTGATGGCATTTCGCATGTTCGCAGCACCGGAAATCTGCCCGCCATGGCCGATCTGGTGAATGCTCGTCTTTTGGTTGTTCTCGGGCAGTGAAGTGATGTCCGTGCCCAAGTCGTCAATGGTGTAGGTGACAACATTGGTAAGACCGGAGGCCATCGCTCCGACAATGATGTCGGTAAAGGCAGCCTGTTTTTGTGGAAGGGTTGCATCTTCGCCACCCCCTTCGTGGATCGGGTCAATATCGGGCAGATGCTGTTTGACCTGGTCGCCAAGTGAATCGACTTTCGTGTTGCGGTCACGGATCGACTGCAAGGAGGCAACCTGGTCGCTGATCTTCAGGCGTTCGTCACCATCGAGTCCCCGAAGACGACGGTTTTCCTGCTCGTGCAGGTAGTCAAACAGTGCGATGTCAGACGCAACCTCTTCGGTGTTGGTGACGGATTTGAATAACTCCTGATAGGCGGTCATGGGGTCGGCATAACAGTAGTTGCGCTGCTTGGCTGCAGGTGCCGAATAACCGGAGACGATGCCCGTGCGGTGATCGCGCCCATGCGGTACGGCCAGTGACATCTCGACATGGCCAAAGGGAGATGGGAAAAGTTTGGCCATTTCGAAGTCGATGGTTGCCCTCTTGATGTTGCTGAGGATGTCACGACCCGCTTTATACGCACCCATGCAACCTGAGTACGAGTAGTGGCCACCCCCACTGACCGACATAGAGATGCCGTGCAGGATGGTCATGTTGTCCTTGTATTCGTCGAGCGTGCTAAGCCATTCGGGCAATTCATGTTTGGCGAGATCAAGGTCGAAGGCTTGCTTTTCCTCGTGCTTCTTCAGTTCGTCTGACGAGAACGAGGGCAGACCAAACTGCTGGGTGAGGTTGCCGTTGGATTTGCGAATGAAGATGAATCGGTGCGGTTGCTCAGCCGATGCACTCGTTGGCGCGGCCATGAGGTGGTTGAACGAAGGCGTGAAAGCGAGGCTTGCGCTTCCCAGTGCGGTCGTCTTTAGGAGTTGTCGTCGGTTGATCGACATCGTTTATTCCTTGGAGTTGCTTTTTCGGTAGATAAAAGAGTCGGACGTGAGCAGCGACACGATTAACTCGTCGAAGCTACCGTTGCTATCGACGTACGCTTTCTCTGCATCTATCAAAGTTCGAGAGTCCGAGAGTGTTTCGTTGCGGCCCAGGAAGAAGCGAAAGGCATGCCGTATGATTGACTGCCGTACTTTCACCGAGGTCGAGAGGCGATCGATCAGGTCAAACGCGTCGTCGACATTTCCGTCCAGTGTTGCGTCACCCGTCCCTTTCAAAACTCCCCTGGGATCCACCGGCAGTGTCTTGTAAACGGGAAGTGAAGCGCCAAATTCATTGGTCTCGCCCCGTTTTGCCTCCGTGATCACATTGTCGGGATGCTCCAGGTTTTCTACGCTACGGAAGCGACCGAAGTCATCATAGGTCTCGAACGGAAATCCAAGCGGATCCATTTTCTGATGACAACGCCAGCAATAAGCCGCTCCGGTCCGATTTTCCATTCGTTGCCGAAGTGTCTTGTGATGATCCGGTGGGATTACCGCGTCAACAGTAATCGGCACATCAGGGATGGTCCCGGCCAACAGTTTTTCGCGGATCCACTTGCCTCGGTGGATCGGATCAGTCTCAAGATTCTGAGAATGGGCGATCAGCCACGCGGGGTGAGTGAGCAAACCTTTGCGATGAGGGATATGGGCCGGTTGCTGTGCAGGGTAGTCCCAGTTTTTCCAGTCGAGATTCCAATAAGAAGTGACCTGTTCGCCTCGCATCTGCTGGCCGGTTCGGCCAAGAACATTTCCCCCGTGCCAGAAGCCCATCGACATTTTCATGTAGGGCATGCCGTTGCTTTGGCCATCGCTGAAATGTAGTTCCAAAGCGGGCATCAATCTTTTCAGCGTGGTTAGCAGGGATTTGTTGTCACCACCGCGTGTCTTTCGGAATTCCCAAATCGTCATCAGGAACTCTTTGTGGGGTTCGATGTTTTCCGGGCCCCAGTTCTCCCAGTCGAGTTCTCTGAAGTATTCAAAGACCTGCTTCAGTTGCACTGATCCCTCAGCCATCGCCTTGTTGTCGCCGGAGTGGTAGATAAAGAATTTGTCGGTTGTGAGACTGTCTCTTATACACATCTCCGAGCCCACGAGA
>CAJXTM010000111.1 GCA_913061385.1 uncultured Rhodopirellula sp.
CGAGATCAGCCTCGGTCTCGTGGGCTCGGAGATGTGTATAAGAGACAGACGCAGAGACAATGGCTCAAATTCAGAATTACCTCTCTTATTTGCTGCCGTGACTGGGCGCGAAAGTCAGGCGATGCAAGTGACGGCGGTAGCAGCGATGTTCAACTCGATTGGGGGATTTGTTAAGCCACCCAATGTTCTGGAAACACGGGGGATTCTGCCAATCGCCCTCGACCTCGAAAGCTGGGAGGCTGCAGTGGCAGCTAATACGGTGGACGAGTACCAACTGAAAGACGGAGAGGTGGTGAGTGGCAGTGATGGTGTGTTCGAAACTAATCTTTATCCCAAAGGAACGGGAGCACCGGGCAATCGTGGAACGGTGGATATAGGAGATTCGAATAACAGCACAAGTGATTTGTCGCGACAGATCCTGCATGGCATTTCCCGCCAAGACTTTGTCGATCTGGGGAAACCGCTGGTGTTTGACTCCAATGGGGAATTGCATCTCAATGGTGATACAGGCATCAGCGCGGGTATCAAGGATGAGTTGGCCAGTCTGATCGGAAAGAAAAGAATTGTGCCAATCTTTACGGAGGTTTCTGGTCAGGGAAATAATTCAAGCTTCACTATCGTGAAGTTTGAAGGGGTTCGTGTCCTTGACGTTAAACTGACTGGAAAAAAGAGTCAGAAAAGAGTCATTGTGCAGCCAGCAAAGGTGATTGGACGAGGCGCCAAAATTGACTGGTCAGGCAATAACACAACAAGTCATTTGCTGACACCAGTGATGTTAGTTGAATAATTGGAAAGGGAAAACTGCGATGAGAAATCTATTGATCCAACCCCGTTTACTTGGAAGACGAGGGAGTTCTGCCGTCGAATTTGCCGTCATTGCTCCATTGATGATTCTCTTTACGTTTGGTCTTGTGGAGATCGGTCGGTTGATGCTTGTCAAACAAACGGTGACGCATGCGACACGGGAAGGAGCACGCGTGGCAGTTCGACCGACTGCAGATCTTGCGGATGTGACGCAGCGTGTCCGGGATGAGCTTTTGACATTGGAGATCGAAGACGTGGTGATCGAAACTGAACCTGCTTCCCTTGAGTTGGTTGAACCTGGTGGCGAGGTGACTGTTCGGGTGCGCGTCGGTATCGATACCGTCAGTTGGATTCCGGGTTATTTCAATTTTTCAGTGAATGATATTGTGGCTGAAACCTGCATGCGGCGTGAATACACCCAGTGAGCTGAAGCGACGGCGGGCAAGCTTGCGTCAGGTTAAATCTTCAGGTCGATTGATGTTCCGGCAATGAGACTCATCCAGAGCTATTTGGGTCGCGTGCTGGTTTTCGATCCAGCGCATCAGGCTGGGGTCTGTTCTCGCGTGCAGAGAAATTGCTGCATGCAGATCAAGGGGATAGATCCCGACCAGGGGCTGACGTTTTCGTTCCGGGCCACTGACTGCGTAAGTAAGACCGGTATATGTCTGCCAGCCGAGTAGGATCGCTCTGAGATCGCTAGTTGTGAGACGTGGCATGTCTACAGGTGTAACTAGGCATGCCTCATGTTTTTGGTTTACCAAGGTTTGGTTGGTTGCATATTCAATGGCCTGAAGCAATCCAAAGATAGGGCCTTGATTTGAAGTTGGGTCAGGTAATGTGACCACATCAGTTGAGGGGTATAGCCTGCCTGCAAGGACGACTTCGTTGCAGATTGGCCTCAGCCTGTTGATGGCATGTTCGATGAACGTCATGCCATTGTCTAGGCGAATCATCGCTTTGTCGCGTCCCATGCGAGACGATTTTCCACCGCACAGAACGACGCCTAAAACAGACTGCATGATGAGGTTAACTATCGGTCTGTTTGGAAATGATTGCTTCAACCCATGATTTTGATCGCATCATGGATGGGAAGCCGAGTGTTGGGGCTGTAAGAATTGCGACATGCCTTAAGTCATCCTGTTCGCATCCTGCTTCCACGGCTTTGCGACAGTGTGAATGAGAGGCTCCTTCCAGTCCCGCTCCCAGCGATATGGCCAATTTGACTAAAGCGATTTCTCTCTCGGATAACGGGCCGGCCTCTTTGGCGGCTCGGCCAAAAGATTCGTATGCCTGCATCAGTTCAGGGTGTGATTTGTGCATCTGTTGATAACGTTTTGGAATCATTTTTCTGCTTTCACTAGTGCTTCGACTAATGCCTCGATGGTGTATGGATTCGCCTCTGCAGTGATCGAGTAGCCAAGATCGACAAGTGTTTTTGAGGTCACGGGACTGAGACTTGCTATTTTCATGTCGTTCATTGATTCAGAAAACATGTGGTGCAAGCTTTGCGCTGTAGCACTGCTTGTTACTGTCACCCAATCAATTTCTCCATTCAAAGCAGCCGCTTCAACACTTGCAGCACACTCTGGTACATCGCTGTGTTGATAAGCGATCACTTGCGTTACATCCGCGCCAAGTGTTTCCAATTGCCTGGACAGTTGGTCGTTGCCACGACTTGCCCGGATCACCATGATGCGTTTTGAATTGGCCCGAGGCCCAATATGGTTCGCCATTGCCTCGGCATGAAACGTGTCGGGCAGTAGGTCAGTTTGGAGGTGGAATTGGTGAAGTGCTGATGCCGTTTTTTTTCCAATGCAGCCGATCTCAAGCCCGGCCAACGCTCGCATGTCTTCGCCTCGTTCTTCGAGGCGGTTGAGGAAAAATTGAACGCCATTGTGGCTGCAGAAAATCAACATGTCATATTCGCTTAGCTGAGCGATTGCTGAATCGACTGGTTTCCAGTCTTCTGGCGATTCGATGGCGATGGCGGGCTGCAGTAGGACGCGAGCGCCTTGATCACGCAACGGTTTCGCCAAAGCTTCGGCTTGCCCCTGCGGGCGTGTAACGAGCACTGTTTTGCCCAGAAGCGGGCGATCCTGAATCCAACTCATGGTTTTCGCCAATTGTGTAACAGCACCGAGAATCACGATCACAGGCGGTCGAAAGCGGCTAGCAGGGTTGAGCTGAGCTGCAACCTCATCCAATCGGCAATGAATCGTTTGCTGGTCAGGAAGACTACAACGCCTGACCAGAGCAGCTGGAGTATCAGGAGCTTTTCCTGCCTGAAGCAGAGCCTGGGTCCAAGATTCAGCCGTGGTGACACCCATGTAAATCACCAAAGTGCCCGGAAATTTGGCCAACGCATCCCAATCCAGAGCGGATTCGGACTTGGAGGGTTCTTCGTGGCCCGTGACCAAAGCCACGGCTGACGCCAAACCACGGTGGGTGACGGGAATCCCCGCAAAAGAGCCAGCAGCCAAGGCGGCGGTGATTCCGGGAACAATTTCTAATGGCAGCCCCGCTTCAATGACTGCCTCGACTTCTTCTGCTGTGCGAGCGAACACTGCCGGGTCACCCCCTTTGAGTCGAACCACGATTTTGCCTGCTTTCGCATGCCGAAGAATCTCGTCGATGATCTCATTTTGCCTCCAAATACGGGTTTTTCCGTGTTTTCCGACACAGATTTGCTCCGCTTTTGGGGCATGCTGCAGCAGTTCCGGGTTGCTGAGCCCGTCATACAGGACTATGTCAGCCTTAGCTAACAACTCAGCTCCCCGAACGGTTATCAGGCCGGGATCTCCCGGGCCTGCTCCGATTAGGTAAACGGCGCCATTCATAAATAGCATTTTGCGCTTTACAGATCGACTCTGGACAGATGACTCACAGATTGCCATACTACGCGGCCTGAAAAAAACTGACATACCCCCAAACTCTGTCTTCGACGCCTGATCCGCGTCCGCCCGAAATATGCCAAATACAGCCAGCGCCAAGAAACGACTTCGCCAAAACGACAAGCGTCGGACTCACAACCGTGCCGGAAAAAGCAACATGCGGACGCAGATTCGTCGAGTACGAGAGGCTGTGGCGGCCGGAAATAGCGATTTGGCACAAGCCGAGTACATCGTTGCACAGAAGAAAATTGACCGTGCAGCAAACAAAAACCTCATCCATCGAAATGCAGCTGCACGCACGAAGAGTCGTTTGGTTGCAATGGTAAAAAGTGTCGGTTAGACGGGCAGTACCAGTTTACAGAGCTTAAAAAGCCGCTCGTTTTCTACGAGTGGCTTTTTTATTTGGCTTGTGATTCATGAATCGCCGCTCCATCTGCACGGCAGCTCGCGAGATAAAACCTGCTTTTGATGGCGGAGCAGGTAAGGCTCGGCGTAACTGCATTTTACTTGTGTGGCATGCTACAGACTGTTACCAGGTCAAACCTGCGTCCCCAAGGCGACGTTTCGTATCCTCCATCAGGGCATCTTCATCGGCTTCTGTGGCTGCGACATAGGTGACGCTGAATCGCAGGTAAGCTCCTGCATTATCCCACGGAACTGTTACGATGCCGAATTCCTCAATCAGGTAACGGGTTGCATCTTCTGCGGCAGCGAAGGATTTTCCGGATTGAGTGCCCACAGGTGATTTCGCGTACAGAAAATAAGTACCACCTGGCACTTCGCATTCGAAGCCACATTCGTTGAGTGTGGTGACCAGTTTTTCAAGTCTACGGCGATACTTCTTATTGACTTGGTCCGGAATGGAATCGTTGTCCAACGCCGCAGCCGCAGCCTTCTGGGTCGCGATGAATTGACCACTATCGCTATTATCTTTGACATCAGCGAATGCCGATACGATTTTGGGATGGCCACATACAAACCCCATCCGCCATCCAATCATGTCATAGCCCTTGCTCATGGAGTGAACTTCGACACCCACGTCCATGGCGCCCGGCGTTTGCAGAAAGCTGAGTGGTTCGCCGTCGAATGTCAGCATGATGTGGGCTGCATCCTGCACGACCACAAACTGTTTTTCTTTCGCAAGGGCGACAACTTTTGCGTAAAAGTCAGCCGTTGCGGTTCTTCCAGTCGGTGAATTTGGATAATTAAGAACCAGAAGTTTCGTTCTTCGGTAGACGTCGTCTGGAACCGCATCGAGGTCTGGCATGAAATTGTTTTCCGCCAGCAGCGGCAGATTAAATACTTCACCACCATAATATCGGGTGTGAGTTGCCGCGACGGGATAGCCGGGCACGGTAATCAGCGTGATGTCACCGGGGTTGATGAAGCATGCAGGAAGCATCGCGTAGGCTGGTTTGCTACCGATGCAGTGGTTGATCTGGGTGTCTGGATCAAGTTGCACATCAAATTGGCGTTTCATGAAACGCGCCGCTGCTTCTTTGAATTCGGTCACACCATTGTCGGCATAGCCGCGGTTTTCAGGCTGATTGACTTCCTGTGCCATCACATCGCGAATGGACTGATCGGCCATCGCATCATTTTCACCAATGCCAAAGTCCAAGAGTGCACGGTCAGGATGATCGGCAAGTGCTTTTCGCTTGGCACGCTTGATCTTTTCAAACTTGTAGATCTCGGTGTCTTTACCGTAATTTGAGCCGCCGATTCTCTCGGCAAAAAGAGACTGAAAATAAGGATCGGCAGTCGAAGATTTATCTTGGCTTGCGGTGGACATGGTCGTCTGGCACAGGGATGAAGGAAGTAAGCAGATCATTCCAGATTACGGTTGAGTGACGTGCCTCGGCAAGGTGGCGTGCTGGTGCAAAACTGCGGAGTTAGCAAAATTTCTCTGCCACCCTCATTGGGGCTGCTTTTGCCTCGCTCGGCAGCCAGCCGTAAATCGGTCCTTAAATCACGTCGGTGTGTAATGCAGGAGAACGCGTGGGGATCACTCAGAGGACGAATTCTACGGTATCGTCAGGGTATGAAGGATAACTGGGGTTCCTCACCGAGCCGGAACTACGAACCCGCATCGCCTCTGTCTTGCCCGTAGTACGGCTGCCCTGTGGCTACCTGCAGTGCATGAGAGCCGGTCTGATCTTCAGATAAGGCAAACTCGAACATCATTTCCCTTGGCACCGCGGTCGCTACAATTCACGGTTGTCCGTATCGCATTCATTGTTATCGAGCCAAAATGTCCAGTGTTGAAAACGAGACCGAAGTTGATCCCATGCGGGCTCGATACGAGGAATTGGCGGAATTAGCCGGGTCTCTTGCGCATGAAATCAAGAATCCACTTTCCGTGATTCACATGAATATTGACCTGCTGAGTGAGGATTTGGTCGAACTGGATTCACATGGAAGTCGAAGGTCACTTGAGCGGGTAGACATCGTCCGGGGCCAGTGTGAGCGGATGGAGGGACTTTTGCGTGACTTCCTGAAGTACACCCGCCTCCGTGATATCGATTTGCTTCCGGGCAACCTTAACGATCAAATCCTGATGGTGCTGCGTGCCTATCAAGCACAGGCAGATGCCGATGGAATCGATGTTGAGAAGTATCTGGATCCGGATTTGCCAGCGATTCTCTTGCACAGTGACTCGTTGCAGGCTGCTTTGATGAATCTGGTCAAGAATGCCTTGGAGTCGATGGATTCGGGCGGACAGTTGATGGTGCGTACGTATACCACCCGAAAAAGTGTTGCACTGGATCTCATCGACACCGGCAGCGGAGTCGATGACAATACCGTGTTGCACATGTTTGAACCGTTCTACAGCACCAAAGATGGTGGCTCCGGACTCGGTTTGCCAACGGCTAGAAAAATCATCGAGGCACATGGTGGGCGAATCAGTGTCCAAAGCGAAGTCGGACGGGGCACGAAGTTTGTTCTCGAGTTCCCCGTGCCCAAACGCTTGTCCTGATCTGAACCGCAGTCCTAATCCGACCTGCAGTCCTGAAAGGCCCACACTGTGAGTCCACCGCCGTGAGGGGGCCCACTGTCGCAGGGAGCCCACTGTCGCAGGGTGTCATGCCTGTCTATAAACGGATGACTTGTTCTTTGGCAGCTATTTCTGTCTTCTCCTCGCAGTCGGTCGTCATTTCGATCTCGACGGACCAGCGACCATCGGCATCTCCGGTGACGAGCCAATGAGGTTGGACGCATACACTCTGATGCACAAGCTCGAATCCAGCTTCACTTTGGCTGACTGTTTCCACTGGAAATGCCCAGATGCCGCTGGGCCGGTCGATTTCCAAGGACACGTCAATTCCTAACCAACCGTCGGAAAGGCTAAGACCCTGAACGTCTGACAAATCGAGTTGTGTTCCGAGTTGGCCAAGGCAATTACCTTCGATATCACTGAAGTAGCGATCGTCAGCACCCGAAGGCATTCCTGCAAAGTTCATTTCAATTGCAAAGTGCAGCGGTTGATGCGCGGGCAGGTTTTCCAGAAGGTAGGTGAGCAGCAGACGATTGCTACCCGCGACCATCGTGACCGCTTTGGTGATGGTGAGCGGAATACCCCAGGCATTTCCATCACGACGCATCTGAACCTGAACACGATCAGAGCCGCGTCGAAGTTTTGTTTCGTAAGGAAGGTCAACGAAATCGCCTCGTTCCATTGCCCTTCCGGTAGCGATTGAATCCAGTGTCGTTTGATCATCATAGAAATGATCCATCAGACTTTTTCGAGGATATTTATCGTAGTGCAGATGTTGATCAAGATTCTCCTGTTTGAAAACAACTCGATCATGGATGCTGGCGACATCTTCACCGTCTTTGCTCGGACCGTTGAGTACTTTCTGGTGATAGTTTTCCGGGCGACGTTGCAAGGTGGCTAGCAGGTTATGTCCGATACTGCGGACATCAAGTTCATACATCCTTCCCCCGCGTGCCGGAGCAAGCCAGACGCAGAGTTGGTGGTTGCTCAGGCGGATTTCTTGTAGACCGTCAAAGTTGTAATCCTCGGCAGTCGCCTGAACAGCGGTCAGTTCTGAGCTCATCACTTTATCGAGCCGCGTGTCTGCTTCGATCAGGTGATTGAAAATCGCATTTCGCAGATGTGGCAGGTAAATGCCTCCAAATGCACCATGCCAGTACGGGCAATTGCATTGCCCGCGATAGAGATGATCTCTTATCACAGACAATTCGCCCGCATCAGCCCCTGCGTCTTCAGCTTCACTAATTCGTTGGCTGACGTGCATCATGCGAGCATACATCTCGTTGGTTTCGTCATACTTAGTTTTGAAGTTTCGCCAGTAGCCTCCCCGTACAAACGACTTCATATCTTGCCATCTCTGGTGATCTTCCATGGCATGAACGACGTCTTCGAATTGTGCCTGAGCCTTAACCGGCAACGCCCACTCTGTCATTTCCCGGTAACTGCAATCCGGTAGATAGATCTTTCCTGCTGGAGCAGTTTTTTGAACGGCCTGCCCGAGTGTTACGGTTTGGAGCCAGTCGGCGTTTTCACTAAGGGCGTCGAAGAATGATCGTAGCCAGCCATCTTCGTAGACATGTGACTTGGTGTCCGGCCAAGTGCCAAATTTTTCTCCGTCATCCCCAAATGTGAGGATCTGTCTCTTATACACATCTGACGCTGCCGACGACTCCTTACGTGTAGA
>CAJXTM010000112.1 GCA_913061385.1 uncultured Rhodopirellula sp.
TCTACACGTAAGGAGTCGTCGGCAGCGTCAGATGTGTATAAGAGACAGCAATTGATTCGCATTTGGTGGTTTGCCTGTCGGGTCGCGGCGACAAAGATGCAATGGAAATCGCAAGATTACGGGGTGAGAACTGGTAATTTCAATCTTCAGAATCCCTGCGTTGATCGGTTCATTGAATGCGATGCATCCATCTCTTCCACTGACCTGCTTGCACGATCAATCTGGCTGCTGAGTTCTTCAACCCAACAATAATGACAAGTACATGACAAAATTGACTTGGCTTAGCCACGGTGGCTGGATGATCGAAAACGAAAGTCATTGCATTCTGCTGGATCCCTTCCTGACTGATAACCCAGCGGCTGTGATCTCAACTGACCAACTGCCGAACGTTGATCATGTTTTGATTTCACATGGGCACTTTGATCACGTTGCAGATGCCGCGGCAATCGCGAACACTAGGGCTGCTACCATCATTGCGATTCATGAAATCGCGGAGTGGTTTAGCAAAACAAAGAACGTGCGGTCGACGATCGGAATGAACATTGGAGGGCAACTCGAACTCCCTTTCGGTTCCGTCAAGATGACTCCAGCCCTGCACAGCAGCCAACTTCCAGATGGTTCATATGGCGGCGAACCTGCAGGTTTTTTACTTACCATTGACGGGGCACGTCTCTACTTTGGCTGCGACACAGCATTATTCAGCGACATGAAACTTTATGCTGACAATGTGGACCTTGCCGTCTTGCCGATCGGCGACGTTTTCACAATGGGCATCGAAGACAGCGTCACCGCTACCAAGTTGATCAATGCCAAAAAGGTATTGCCAGCACACTACGACACCTGGCCACCAATCGCTCAGGATGCAAATCATTGGGCAGATCGTATTCGAACTGAAACCAAGGCCGAACCAGTCGTACTTCAAGTCGGCGAATCTATCGAAATTTAAGCTTCGGTGGTGAATCACCCGAGGCACTATCCCAACGAACAGATACGCAACGCACAGGCACCGCGAGCGGCTGACAACCTTCCGGGCTCAAATTGGTTCACGCCAAGATCTCGTGAACGACCTTTGCTTCTTCGACTCCCGTAAGACGCATATTGAGCCCCTGAAATTTGACGCTGAATTTTTCGTGATCGATGCCCAGCGAATGCAGAATGGTGGCATGTAAATCTCTGACATGCACAGGATTTTCTGCGACCGAAAGCCCCAGATCATCCGTTGATCCATAACTTATACCGGGCTTCACTCCTCCACCGGCCATCCACAGGGTATAGGCATCAATAAAATGGTCACGGCCCCCAACCTTTTGATTGCGTGTCTCGCCCATCGGGGTACGCCCAAATTCACCGGTCCAAACCACAAGAGTCTCATCCAGTAATCCGCGTTCTTCCAAGTCCTGAATCAAGGCGGCAGACGCCTGATCAACTTGACTACAACACTTTTCTAAGTCTTTTCCAAGCGTCTGTCCCGGTCCTCCGTGGTGATCCCAGTCCGTGTGGTAAAGCTGTACGAAGCGTACCCCGCGTTCTACCAATCGCCGAGCCAACAGGCAATTATTCGCGTACGACGCACCCCCAACCTTGGCTCCGTACCTGTCGAGAGTCTGTTGATTTTCGCCACCGATATCCATCAATTCCGGTGCACTTGACTGCATACGGTAAGCCATCTCGTAAGCTGCAATCCGGGTTTCGATTTCGCTATCACCGGTAGCTTGCAGTCGCTGACGATTTAAAGCTGCCACTGCATCATGGAAATCGCGGGTGTATTCACCACGAAATTTTTCAGGACTTGTCAAATTGACGATTGGATCGCCTGAACTTCGGAACGGAACACCCTGATGTTTGGAAGGCAAGAAGCCACTCGACCATAATGCGGCACCGGCGCGCGGTCCCCGAGGTCCCGACTGAAGCACCACAAAGCTCGGCAGATTTTCACATTCACTACCAATTCCATAGGTCACCCACGCCCCCATACTTGGTCGTCCTGGCTGGGGGTTGCCAGAATTCATGAAGATCTTCGCTGGCCCATGATTAAAAACATCTGTGTTCATGCTGTGAACAAAACAAAGTTTGTCAGCGACTTGTTGATGGAATGGCAACAGTTCACTGATTTGCACGCCCGACTCACCACATGACTTGAATTTCCTGGCACTCCCCAGCAGCTTGGCATCCTTGCCGAGAAACGAAAATCGTTTGCCCTCAATGAACTCTTTCGGAGTTTGCTTACCATGAAATTCATTAAGTTTTGGCTTGTGCGAAAACATCTCCAACTGACTCGGACCGCCCGCCATGAAAAGCACAATTACATTTTTAGCCTTTGCAGGATGATGCAACACTTCAAGACTACCGCTGGACTCAACTGCCATGGAATGGCTGCTATCGAGCAGTTGGGTCAGCGCAATGCTTCCCAATCCGACACCACAATCGCGGAACAATTGACGCCGTGTGGCAAGCCGTGACATCTCATTTTCATGATCCATCATTATTCTCTCGTTATAAATTCATCGAGGTTCATCAAGACGCGTGCAACAGCGATCCACGCATACTGCACTGCCTTCGAGTTAGGACCGGTGTCACTGTTGCTGAACTTGCCTCTTTGATCCTCCAAGAAGTCCTGCAGAAAACGAAGCTCCTTGGGCGTTGGTTGTCGACATAGTGCAAGTCGGAACATGTATTTCAACCGCAATTGCACAGCATCCTGTTCAGATGCAGCGCGATCAGAAAGGGCTTCAGCCAACTCGAACAAACCGGGATCATTCGCAACCATCAATGACTGCAGGGGAGTATTTGAACGTCCCCTTCGAGTGCACGTAACGTTGAAGCGGGGAGCATCGAACACCGTCAGCATCGGATGAGGTGAACTGCGGTAAAAGAAGGTGTACATCGTTCGGCGGAATCGATCAGGGCCCTGACTTGTCGGCCAATTCTTTTTCTTCTGGGTGAACGCATAGACGCCTGCAGGCTGAGGAGGATAGACAGATGGTCCCCCAACCGTTGCTGTCAACGTACCTGAAGCAGACAAAGCCAAATCTCTTACAATTTCTGCATCAACTCGTAATCGATTCTGCCGGCCCAAAAGACGATTCAATGGATCTTTTTCTTGCAGATCCTCGCGAGCATCAGATGCTTGTCGGTAGGTAGCTGATGTAACGATCAATCGCTGAATTTTTTTTCGCGACCAACCGCGTTCTACAAACTCAGTTGCCATCCAATCCAATAACTCTGCATGGGAGGGCACAGAACCCTGCATGCCAAAATCTTCAACCGTTTCCACCAACCCGACACCAAAGAACTTTTGCCACATTCGGTTCACGGCAACACGAGGTGTCAGGGGGTTACCGGGATCAACCAACCAGCGAGCTAAATCGAGTCGATTCACTGGTTGTTCTGGCTGTGACCACGGATACAAATCTTTGAGAACAGCAGGCTCAACAGATTCCGCAGGGCGCAGAAAATCTCCACGAGTCAGCAGATGGGTCACTCGAGGTTTATCAAGCTCACGCATCACCATCGATTTGACCCGACCGGCTTCAAGAGTTTTCTTTCTTGCCTCTAAAGCACTTCGACGCACGACAATCAGATCTGCTGCAGCAGGGCGAACGGGTGAAGTCGATAACTGAAACCGTCCAAGATTATAGGGATGTGTGCCCTGATTGAATCGCATTCTCAAACGCAATTTGGTGGGCTTCTGAAACAGGATTGGTTCCGCCAGCAGAAATTTGGCCCAATGCGATACGTTGCCTTTCTGATTGGTATTGATCGCCCAACCGCTCTTTAGATCACGATCAACCGCAAGCGATACGTCGTACCGACTTTGCGAGTAATCGGCAAGCGCTAACGGATCCAACTGAATTTTGTTGCCATCAGCATCGTCGAATTGCACATCTACCATTACAAAGTTGCCATTACTGGCTCGTCCGGGCCCGCCCTTGGGCAATGTTTCGTGCGGTAAAACATTGATCTGAAAAGCCGCCACCTTTCCTTTTTCCACTTGGTACACGATGTCATAAACATCCTGAATTGCGTTAGGACCACTTACCAGCAGCGATTGGTCCTGAAGCGTTTCAAAACGAGCTTTTGATTCTGCTTTTGATGCCAGTGGAGTGAGCACCGACCATTTTCGGGGCTCCACTGTTTCGGCATCGCCGCGTTCTTTCTCTTCAATCTTCAACGCGGCAAGCTGCCGCTCCAACTCAACAATCTCTTCAGCATGAGGATTCCGGACAGTGATCTCCGGGCCACGATTATTCCTGTCGACCGTGCTGTTAAAAAATGCGAAAAGGCTGTAATAATCTCGCTGACTTACAGGATCAAATTTGTGGTTGTGACACTGGGCGCAACCAACAGTCAAAGCCAGCCATACGGTACCGGTAGTGTTTGTCCTGTCGATCACAGCCTCGACTCTGAATTGCTCAGCATCAGTTCCACCTTCCTCATTGATCAGAGTATTCCGGTGGAATCCGGTCGCTGTGATTTGCTCAGTCGTAGGAACGGACAACAAATCACCAGCCAATTGCTGAATGGTGAACTCGTTGAATGGCATATCCTGGTTGACCGCATCAATCACCCAATCGCGATATGGCCACATCACCCGTGCGTTGTCAAAAGTGTAGCCATTTGAATCAGCGTATCTCGCCTGATCCAGCCAATGGCGGCCCCAACGCTCGCCGTAATGCTTTGACCTCAATAGCTCATCAACGATGGACTCGTAAGCAGTTGCAGATCCATCAGCGAGAAATGCATCAACCTGATCCGGGGTTGGCAACAAACCGATTAAGTCAATGTACAAACGCTTAATCAAAACGGCCCGGTTTGCTTGCAGTGAAGGCCTGAGCCCCTTATTCTCAAGTCGCTTGAGGATAAAGCGGTCAATCGGATTCTGGCACCACAACTCATCCGAGATACGTGGCGGTGTCGCTTTCATCACAGGCTCAAAAGCCCAATGCTTCTGATACTCTGCGCCACCATCAATCCACTTTACAAGAATATCCTTTTCATCCTGACTCAATGTGCCACTTTCTGGCGGAGGCATCACCTCATCAGAATCAATCGATACCAAACGCTTCACCAATTCAGATTCTGCGGAATCCCCCGGCTTGATTACACCCGCGTGCATCACATCATCGCGGATATCCAATCGCAAATCTCCTTCACGGTGTTCATCGTCGGGTCCATGACAAGCGAAACAATGCTCAGCAAGAATCGAACGCACATCACGGTTGTAAAGAACATTTGAAGCATCCGCGTCTAGATCATCTGCTCGCGCATAAACCGCGACACTCAAGGTGATCAATACCCCAGAAAACATCGCTGGAAAGACTAATCGGTTAACCACAAGTTTCCTTGTAAATATCGTCTTAAAAATGAATGAAGGAGGCCGTTAACGAGACGTTGCCAAACCCCACAACAGCCTCTGATCTACTACCGCCTAGCCCGGTTCTCCGACATTATAAATCAGCGTGGACTACTTCGCATGGTAATGCTTGTCGGAATGGTTTTTTGGAGAAAAACAGGAATGCGTATTCAAACCCATCAGCTCGGCCAAAATCAGGTTCCATTTCTGGTCCTGACTTGGCAACCCTGACTCCCTGCTTTCCCGTAAACTATGTCCGAATCGAGGAATCACCAGAACTTTTTGTTAAACTGATGGATCCCTACCAACCTCTCGCTGCACGGTCCTCTCGTCTAGCCGCACTGTAGTCTCCCCTCACTGCACCGTACTCTCCCCACAAAACGTGCCCAATCATGTTCGTGAATTCCACCCGCAGCATCTTCGCGTTGATAGTGTTTTCCGCTCTGCCTGCTTTTGCTGATGAGAGTGGTGACAGAAGTGAATGGAAATTAAACCCACTTACATACAACAATCCGGGTCTCAATGTTGACCTCGGTGTCGGTCTATGGGCGTGGCCAATGCCGATGGATTACGACAACGACGGGGACATGGATCTGCTTGTGGCCTGTCCTGACAAACCCTCCAATGGTGTCTTTTTTTTCGAAAATGGAACACAGGATCCCAAAGATCCGAAACCAGTTTTCAAGCCAGCCGTACGACTTGGCAAAACCACGCATAATTTCCAGGTGAGCTACGTCAATGGGCAGCCTCGGATCCTCAAGCCGGGATACGAATTCCCACGTGACCTGGCCACCGGAAAATTTGATTTTTCTAAACCGGTCAAAATTTATCCCCGAAGCAACATTCATGATGGCAACGTTCGTGCCAACATGTGGCGATACGTGGATTACGATGGTGACGGTGATCAAGATTTGATCGTGGGTGTCGGTGACTGGTCAGACTATGGCTGGGATGATGCTTTTGATCGAAACGGCAACTGGAATAATGGCCCCCTACACGGTTACATTTACCTGATCAACAACGAAGGCACGAACCAGAGTCCTGCCTATGCAAATCAGCCCAAAAGAATCACTGCGGGTGGAAGCGTGATCGATGTGTATGGCTGGCCATCACCAAACTTTGCCGACTTTGATGGTGATGGTGATCTAGATCTACTCTGCGGTGAATTCCTCGATGGCTTCACTTATTTCCAGAACACAGGTTCCCGTTCCAAGCCCAAGTACTCCACTGGCCAGAAACTGCTCTCTCGCGAGGGCAACCCGTTGACCATGGATCTGCAGATGATCACCCCTACTGCAGTTGATTGGGATCGCGACGGTGATATCGACCTGATCACTGGTGATGAAGATGGTCGGGTAGCGTTGATTGAGAACACAGGTGAACTTAGTTCGGGCGCACCTTTGTTTGAAATTCCATTCTATTTTCAGCAGGAAGCTGATTCGTTGAAGTTTGGCGCACTGGCAACTCCCTTCGCGTTTGACTGGGACAATGATGGCGATGAAGACATCCTGTGCGGAAACACAGCCGGCTACATTGGTATCTTCGAAAATCTTGGGCAGGCTGAGAGTGGTACACCGAAATGGTCGGCCCCTAGACGAATCAAGGTAACATCAAGAGGATCAGATCAGCCCGACACATTTCGCGTGATGGCGGGCCCCAATGGATCCATCCAGGGTCCGTGTGAGGCGAAGTGGGGCTACACAACTCTCTCGGTCGCAGACTGGAACGGAGACAGCCATCCCGACATCATTTACAACTCCATTTGGTCTCAAATCGGTTTACTGACCGGCACGCCAAGTGGGCTCAAATATGCCGACTTAAGTTCCGCCAAGCCTGAAGCACCTCCACAATGGTACTGGTGGAACCAGCCGTCACAAGCAGCACTCACGCAGTGGCGAACCACTCCCGTCGCCATTGATTTTGATGGTGACGAAAAGCTTGATCTTGTCGCGCTAGATCAGCAGGGTTTTCTTGCTCTACGATCAAATGGCAACGCAGCCGCACGCATTTTCGTTGACGAAGATAATCAGCCCATTCAACTCAATCCAAAATCTTGTGGCAGTTCCGGCCGGATCAAATTGGCAATTATTGACTGGGACGGCGATGGCCGGCTAGATGTTCTTGTCAATTCAGAAAATGCAACTTGGTACCGCAATTGTGTTGACCGAGAAGAGAAGATCGTGCTCAAGAAAATTGGCAACCTGGCGCGCCGCAACGTTGCCGGCCACACCTCCAGTCCTGCAGTTTGTGACTTTGACAATGATCAAAAACCCGACTTACTGGTCGGGTCAGAGAATGGGCGGATCTACCATATCAAACATGACGATTGCATTGCCTATGACCCGAAGGACTTGATGGCTCGCCCGCAAAAGCAACAAGCTCAGCCTCGGTTCCCCGGACTGGTGAAGGAGGAGTTCGTTTTCACCCAAGCTAAATTCCCCCAATGTCACGCCTCGACAATTTGCGAAACCAAGCGAGGGCTTGTGGTTGCCTGGTTTGGAGGCACGAAGGAAAAGGACAAGGACGTTGGAATCTGGGTCTCCTATCATGATGGAAACCGCTGGAGCAGTCCGAAAGAATGGGCGACTGGCATCCAGCATGACAGCTTGAGACATCCCTGCTGGAACCCTGTTCTGTTTCAGGCAGAGTATGGGGGACCGACCTCGCTGTTCTTCAAAGTTGGCCCGGACCCACGTTCATGGTGGGGCGAAGTCATGTTCAGTTACGACGACGGCCGAACATTTCGTGATCGCCAAAGATTGCCAGAAGGGATCGATGGACCAGTACGCTGCAAACCAATGGTAGTGGCAGACAACACACTGTTGTGTGGGTCATCAACTGAACATGACGGATGGCGGGTTCATTTCGAGAAAGTTGCACTCGAACGGGGCAAGCCAGCAAGTACATGGAAGCGGATTGGACCGATCAATGACTCGACAGAATTCAATCTGTCTCTTATACACATCTCCGAGCCCACGAGACCGAGGCTGATC
>CAJXTM010000113.1 GCA_913061385.1 uncultured Rhodopirellula sp.
AGATCAGCCTCGGTCTCGTGGGCTCGGAGATGTGTATAAGAGACAGCAATAACACAGGACTGGGACCTCCTATGAATGCTGATGTGATATAGAGAGCAAACATCCAAAATGTATCGTCCGGATTCAGCAGAAAAAAGGCCGCGGTCGTAATCGCGACACCAATATTCATGTAAATCATCAGCATCTTTTTCCCGAAGATGCTTGTGAATTTTTTAGTCAATAACATTCCGGCAATGGCCGCAATGCTACCCGCCACAAAAAAGCTGGGAACCAACCCCTCGTTGTTACAATAATACTTGAAGTAATAGAGGATCGCTCCACCTCTCACGAATGCCCCCATCAGCTGAAACAACCCGAATCCAAACAATACCATCCACGGTCGGTTGGAAAGAAGATCATTGAAATCCAGTTCCAGCGACGATTGCTGAATGTCCGCCTCCGGTGTGTCAGCAGATTGATTGACGAACTTGAGCAACAAACCTGCCACACTAAGTGCGAGGTACGCACCGATGATCCATGGTAATTTTTCAATCGAAAACTGAGTCGCCAACATGGCCAACAAGCTGAGCCCACCGATAATGACCTGATGCAGTTTTGTACTGGTCAATAAAAACTTCAGGTCCGCCTGATAAGTCGACGCTTTCTGAACTTCTGGCAGCACGCGTTCCTTGGTGGTGGCGAACGTGATCAAAAACAGGATGACAGCTGCAACCGAAAATACCATCATCGTGAAAAAGAAACCCGTCTGCTCGTCCAGCACCCGAGTCGTCTCTTCTCCGTCTACCAACACCAACTCGGTACCACCAAAAAATCCGACCAGGTCGAGAGTGAAGTATTGGACAATGATCCCGCCGACAAATGCCAATACAAATCGGTAAGTCGAGACACTGGTGCGTTCGAGTGAACTGGCAGAGATCACCCCCATCAAAGCACCGTAGGGAATGTTAATTGCCGTGTAGGCCATCATGACCAAGGTATAGGTCACGTATGCGTAAACCAGCTTGCCGCTTTCAGTCAAATCAGGGGTGTAAAAAGTCAAGATCCCGGTGATTGCAAACGGAATGCACATCCAAACCAGATAGGGTCTGAAACTTCCCCAAGCAGTCCGAGTACGATCCGCGAAGTAACCCACAAGGGGATCGTTGATGGCGTCCCAAATTCTCGTGACCAGAAGCATGGTTCCAGCGGCACCAGCCTTGATTCCAAACACGTCAGTGTAGAAATACATCAGGAAGAACTCAAAGGTCTTCCAGAACAGGTTCGACGCCGTGTCTCCCAGTCCGTAGCCGACCTTTTCCCTCCACGAGAGTCGTTGATCTGGCTCAACGAGGGGACTTTGTGAAGCCATGACGCGGCATCCGTGATGCATTGGAAAGGGAAAAAGTCGACGCAGATCAAGAAACCGGTTTCAGGCGACACCCCCATCTTTTCGATAAAAAAGCATAAAGTCAACAGTTGCCTTGAAACCGGTTTCACGATAGAGTTAGGTTTTAACGGTTGTGATGGCGGCATACCAGCGGTCACACGGGTCCGGCGAGATGCGGTATCCCCAGCGGCTTCCAGCTCAAAATAAGGGTCGATCGATGCAACAGAAAGGCGAAACGACCATCCAAGACATCGCGGATCACGCCCAAGTCTCGAAGAGTACGGTCTCACGGGTACTGAACAAAAGCACAGCGGTCAATAAAGACAAACGAACAGCAGTGCTGGCAGCGATGAAGACGCTCGGTTTCGAGCCCAATCTAGCCGCTCGCAGTTTGGCGGGCGGCCGATCGATGACCCTCGGTGTACTCACTCAGAATATTGGCAGCCCGTTTTATGACGCACTTGCCCAAGGAGTCATTCACGGGCTTGCTGGCAGCGGCTACTCACCAATTTTCGTCGACGGTCAGTGGCAGCAAAGCACCGAAATCGAGTCGATTCGTACGCTGATTGGCCGCCGCGTGGACGGGCTGCTGCTCATCGGTGGCGATGTCCCGGTAGAGCAATTGAATCAGTTACGGGAGCGACTTCCAACGATCGTGGTCGCAAGAGAAGTTGTTGGCTGGGAAAACCAGTGCATCCACGTTGACAACGTGCAAGCTGGCTACGAAGCAACGAAACACCTGATCGACTTCGGCCACCAAAGAATTGCACTACTTCGTGGCATCAAAGAGCATCCTGATGCGATCCAAAGATTTGAGGGTTATGCCAAGGCATTGACTGAAGCTGGTATCGAATTTGATACAGACCTGATTTACCAAGGTGATTTCAGTGGTCAGTCCGGAGTCATGGCGGTGAACTCGCTGATATCGCGGGGCATCCACTTCACAGCGATCTTTGCTGCCAACGACATGGTCGCCTTCGGCGCGAGGCTCGCCTTGAGTCGTCACGGGATGCGCGTCCCGGAAGACATTTCGTTGGTTGGTTTCGACGACCAAGCTGAGTCTGCATTTGCCACGCCTCCACTTACAACCATGAAACAGCCAGCTGTCGAGATGGGCACCGCTGCTGCCAATGCTCTCGTGAAGTTGATTCACGATGAGCAATACGAGCTTGCGAGCTTACCCGTCGAGCTCCAACGTCGGGAGTCAGTGGCAAGATTACGTTAGGGCATTTAACTGTCCATGTTGAGCTCGAATCGGCAGCACGATGCCGACTTAAAGCATTGTTTCGTTTCCATTACTTACGTCATTCTTTCCTGTAAGAATCAAGAGGACTTTTAATATGTTGCGATCGAGGTATTCGAAGCACGGCTTCACGCTCGTCGAGCTGCTAGTCGTCATCGCCATCATCGGCGTGCTTGTTGGATTGTTGCTGCCCGCTGTTCAAGCGGCACGCGAGGCGGCTCGCCGCATGAGTTGCAGTAACAACTTCAAGCAAATCGGTTTGGCAATTCACAATTATCATTCTGCTTATAAGCAACTCCCGACCCAGCACGGGGGCACGGGCTTGCGAACGGGGGCGAATGATTGGTGGGAAGGTTCCGCGACGACGAATCACGAAGAGCTGAGTGCATTCGTCGGCTTGACACCATTTTTCGAGCAACAGGCCCTGTGGGAGAAAATCAGTAATCCCAGCGCGGAAACGGTTACTCCCGGCTTTGCAATTCCAACGCCAACCGGCATGTGGTCAGCCATGGGCACGAACCCGCGCACAGACCGCGGCGGATTCCCTTCACAGGAATACGTGCCATGGGCAACCGAGATCCCTACACTTCGTTGCCCAAGCGACCCAGGTAGCGGAGCCCCCGCCCTTGGCCGTACAAACTACGCTGCAAGTGCAGGCGACTCGTGCCATCGCGTTCAGGATTTCGGTGCCAAAGAAGGGAACCTGAAGCCTATGAGTGCATGGCGTGCTGTCCGTTACACACCCGTCGACCGTGGTTTCTTCCAGCTGAAAAAGGAAGCCAAATTCCGGGATGTCCTTGATGGACTTTCCAACACCATCGCGATGACTGAAATCATCACCGACTTGGGTGACTTTGACAAAAGAAGTGCCATCTCAGTACTCAACGGTGGCGACGCAGGTGGAATTGGTAGCGATGGTCCTCAGTTCAACCCGAAGTGGTGCTCTGACCAAGGTCAAATCAATCCGGAAGCACCGACATTCTTCTGCCAGAATGACCCGAACTGCAATAATCCGCCGCAAATCGTTTCCAACGGAACGAGCGCTCGAGGGATGAACTGGGCGAACGCGATGGCACCGAATAGTCAGGTCTGGATCATCCGACCACCAAACTCCGAAACCTGCATGGCTGGTTGGTACGATAACGTCGGGTCACTGCCCGCCAGCAGTCGCCACCAAGGCGGTGCACATGTCCTGATGGGAGATGGAGCAGTTGTGTTCATGACCGATTCGGTTGAGTCCGGCGATCAGAATGCACCTGTAATCAGCTACTACAACAAGCCTGGCAAAGCCAGCCCGTATGGCCTTTGGGGAGCACTTGGTTCCCGCAGCGGCAAAGAGACAATCCAAGAGCAACTCAACCAGTAAGTTGGCTTCACCGATACGACTCGTTAAACCTTGTCCGCACCGCGGGCAAGGTTTTTTTACATTCCCCTACATTTGCAACGCTTGCCACAACGTTCTCCGCACTGGATTTTTCAATACAACTTGAAGCCGACGACCTGAGACAGCTATCACATCCTTCACTCTGGATTTGACATCACAGTCTGCCCACGTCGACCGCCTGCAATCAGCAGGAATCCGGCAATGACTGAGGCGACGGCACCCACAAGGATCGGATACTGGGGTGCAAGCCCAGCCAGAATCCCACCCCCAAAACAAAGCAATGCCGAACCAAAAACGCGAACTGAATGCGCCACCCCCAGCATTCGCCCCTGTGACTCGGCTGGCGCTGTGTTCGAAAGTAATGCGGACATGTTGGTTGTTCCAACCGCCATGCAGGCACCGATCACGGGTAGCAGCAAACAGAGCCATCTCCAGTTCGTCGGAGTAATCATCAGGACCAGAAACAAGCCCAGAAGAATTGCACTGAAACTTGTGATGATTCTCGGTGTCCAACGTTTGCCAATGGGTTTGATCAACAACCACTGTGTACTGACCATGGAAACACTGGTGTAGGACATCAGCCAACCCACTTGCGAGGATGTGAACTCCCACTGCTGCACAAAATAAACCGGATTGAACTGAAATACGAAATCAATACCGAGGTAAAGAAAAAAGTTAACCAACAACAGTGAGCGGAATGGGGCAAGTCGAAATGCATCTCCCATTTCACGGACACCCTTTCCGATTTGGATGCGTTGATTGTCGGTTCGTTGACTCTCATCATTTGATAGCTGTGAAGACGGAAAACGCCACAGGATCAGGAGAACACACAGCCCACAAATCCCTGCTGCTGCATAGAACGGCAGAGAATAGGAAGCAAAGCTAAGATACTTCTTGTCAGCAAGATGCCCACCCAGAACGGGTGCAAACACATAAGCCAGGCTGCTCGCCATGTAGATCAGTCCAAAACGTCGCGTCTTCTCTGCACCTGTTGACCGATGCGCAATTTCAGCTTGAGCTAGAACAAGCAGGACCCCCGCGAAACCAATGAGAAACTGTCCTGCAATGATGATCCAAACCGTGTCTGCCTGAATCGACCACGCAATTGCCGCGTTTCCGAATGCTGTCACGGCCATGGCCGACGCCAGCACCAGCTTGCGTCCATAACGATCCGAGATCTGTCCCAGAATCGGTGAACCGACAAACTCGCCGAGCCGCATCATGGACATTGCGACACCAAGCAAAAATGCACGTGCCGCGGTGCTGCTCCCCACCGCCAGAACGCCATGATCAGCCGGGTGCAAAAACATCGGAGAAAGCACTGGGGAAACCAAAGCACTGGCAAAGAAACCCAAGAAAACAATGATGTAGATGAGCGGCATCAGAATAAAACTCTGGTCAGAAAAAAAGGACACGACTTAGTAAACAGGAGCTTTCCATTCCAAAAACTCCCCAGCAGATTTACACTGTTGCAAGTGCATTCTGATCACCACTCCAGGCAACCACGCGGTACCATTGGCGAGTGAACCAGTTCCCCTGAGCAAAATCATTCGGACTGCCAAATGCAAGCCCGTCATTGAACGCATAGAATTTTACCACCGTTCACTCAACGTGGCCTGCAGTTTCATCGTGATCCTGTTCCAGACCCTGCGTCGAAATGCTTCGCACGAGTTAATGGGCTTGTAACGATTGTACTGGGCATCCATGGGGAGATCAGGCGTGTACCATTTCGAAACAGAATACACTTGCGGTTAAGCTGACACGCCGCCAAAACTCGCTGATTCAAAGCGAAATCACGTTTAAAAATTCAAATCGATGCACCTCGACGCATCCTATCTTGATGGTTTGACTCGTGACATTACCTCGGCAGACGAGAAACCCCATCGAGGAAGGAATTACTACTCGATGGGGGATACCGACCAGCCCAAACAGTAAAAACTGCTTTGCTGCTTCTACTCTCGCAACAATGCATCCTTACTCACAAGTTGAACTTTGACTTCGCGTGTGGGCGAGGTAAGGAACTGTGAGCAAGGAGGTCCCTGTCTATTCCCGTCACGAATTACCCTCGTCGATGAATCTTCCTTCATACAATACGCTTCGCGGAACGATCATTTTTGCGGGATTAATCTCGATCGGGGTTATTGCCGGCCATTTTCTTCTCAAACTGCAAGCAAGAGACTTCCAATCGATATTGGAAGCGGAGGTGGAGAAAAAACGAGAGTCAGTGGCTCAACATCCCTATCTTGAGCGTCTCGAAAAGACCGCGGAACGCGATCGCGAAGTATTGGCAGAAACAGAGAGATGGACCAGCCTGATCAACGAGGCGACAGAAAACATGTCGACTGGCGACTCACTTATCGCTGCCACGTCTGTTTTTCACGAAGACATTCCTGAGCGTCTTGATGGGCACTGGGCATTCCGATCCCTTCAACGCACAACGGTGCCGTCGTGTGACAACCCCAATTCACGCAACCCAATCGACCACTTCATTGAGGCCAAGCTACAGACCGTCAACAGATCGCTGGGAACCAACACTGATAGCCAGCATCTGACGCGGCGTCTGTACCTCTCGGTCACTGGCATGTTGCCACAAGAGTCAGAACTAAGTAGCAACCCTCTGATGAGCGCTGCAGAAGCCGATAGATTGGTCGATCGTTTACTTGAAAGCACGCGTTTTGGTGAGCATTGGGCCCAATACTGGCTAGATCTTGCTAGGTATGCAGACAGCAATGGTTACGAAGAAGATGAAATACGTCCACAAGCCTATGTCTACCGCGACTTCGTCACTTGGGCATTGAACCAGAACTTGCCTTGGGATCAATTCTTGAGATGGCAGATTGCCGGTGATGAATTGCAATACGAAAATCCCATGGCTGTCGCAGCAACCGGATTCCTGACAGCCGCTCCCTACAACACCTTCATGCCTCAGGAATCAGAGAGATTTGACGAACTGGATGACATCGTATCAACCGTTGGCAGTGCGATGCTTGGAACGAGCATTGGCTGTGCACGTTGCCACGACCACCCGTACGACGACATTAGCATCGACGAGTATTATTCACTGGTCTCCATTTTCCGCAACACTCAGAGAGGGAACAGTTACGTTGATCAAATTGCCGGCGAGCCATTTAGACAAGTAGATATCTGGAAAGAAGAGGTACGCCAAATCCTATTGGATGCTGCACGCGATGACAACATCGAGGAACTCGATCTCACAGATGACGAAAAATCGATCCTGCGTTTACCACTGGATCCTGAAAACAAGGAGCAACTGCGTCTTCTTTCGATGTGTGATCGATGCTTGATGGTGGACAACTCCCACATCAACGAAGACTCTGAGCCCACAGAACATGATCGGCAACGTTATGAATTTCTGATTACAAAGATTGAAGCGGCAACAGATGAATTGCCAAGACCACCGCTGCGTGGCTTGGTAATCAAGGGCAGCGGTGGCACTCCGACTCCTGTGTTATGGGGCGGTTCATTATCACAGCGTGGCGATGAAGTAGAGCCAAGGTTCCCTGCTGCCTTCGCAATTGCCAACAACCGCGAACTTCACGAGAACTGGCAGGCTTGGGATCCAACCAACAGCGCAAAACCGCGATCTGCACTCGCGCACTGGATCACTGATTTGAATGCGGGTGCAGGGTCACTGGCGGCACGTGTTGCCGTCAATCGTGTTTGGTTGCATTACTTTGGGCAAGGCCTCGTTGAAACTCCGAGCAATTTTGGCCGCGAGGGAACTGAGCCAAGTCATCCTGAAATGCTGGAGTGGTTGGCATGCGAACTGGTCGACCATGGATGGAACATCCGACACATTCACCGTTTGATTCTATGCAGTGCTACGTACAGACAAAAATCTCAGTTAGAGGACGAAGTCGGCCGCGATTTGTTCCATCGCTGGTGGCCACAACGCATGACAGCCGAGATGTTCCGTGATTCTTTGCTGCAGTTGAGTGGTGCTTTCAACCGCCGCATGTACGGTCCCCCTTTCCAGCCACCAATACCAAGATCCGCCATCTTAAATCGACATGAAGATGATCCGGACGAAACGTGGCCAACAATCGTGATCGAACGTCCCGAAATTTATCGCCGCAGCATTTACATATTGAAGAAAAGGACAAACCCGGTGCCGTTCCTTCAATTATTTGACTCTCCCGGAGGCATCATTTCGTGTGCCCAACGCAACGAGACAACGGTACCCACCCAATCGCTTGCTCTCTGGAATGACGGTTTTATTCGAGTGCACTCAAAGCATGTTGCTGCACGGGCTTTTGCCGACAGCAAGTATCAGCTTGAAGACGCAATCCCTGTCTCTTATACACATCTCCGAGCCCACGAGACCGAGGC
>CAJXTM010000114.1 GCA_913061385.1 uncultured Rhodopirellula sp.
GGTGAGGGATCGTTCAAGTCTTCGCATTTGTTCAATCTTCCACTTACAGGTCCCTATTTCCACGATGGCAGTGCTGCGACTTTGGGTGAAATGGTGGACTTCTACATCCGAGGCGGCAACCACGATCTGCCCGAGCTTGATAGCCAAGTCAGAAATCTGGACGCTAGCAA
This sequence comes from uncultured Rhodopirellula sp., assembly GCA_913061385.1. GTDB lineage: Bacteria > Planctomycetota > Planctomycetia > Pirellulales > Pirellulaceae > Rubripirellula. Next base: position 171 of record CAJXTM010000114.1, read on the forward strand.
GCGAGAGCGAAGGCTCGTGATCAAGATGATGCAGCGTCTTACTGACCCTCGCATTGCGAGTGGAGAGGCTCCCTACAACCACCCTTCATTGAGCCTTCCTCTGGGTGATGGTACTGAGGTCATACTCCGAGCGAGTGACAGTGCCGAAGCGATGGAAGACGAGGGAGCGTTGGGCCCGGGGCTCAGCTACCAGGCAAACTAGTTTAGACGAGGCCAAGCTCTCGCATGACGAAGGCAGGGGCTTGATTCACTTTTAGAAAAGGCGGTCCGCAGGTTTGCGGGCCGCCTTTTTTTTGAACGTCTCACTCGAGCATGAGTTCCAACAGGCAATGCGTTTGGAACATGTTTATGCGCCCGTGATTTGGGCATTGATTGTTGGCAAGATGTTGATTTCATACCAACATTTCGGATCGTCGGGCCAGTGGCAAGACAATTGCAGTGTAAGCCTCAAACGTTCTCGAGTTATTGAGATCGAGTGTGGTATTAGCCCTGTGTCCACTTTGATTCTTGCCCAGTTGATGTACTGTCGCGGCGAGGTTGCGTTAATAATTTACGCCTGCGGTGAATGAAATACCGAACATGTGAAGGTCCGTGTGCTCATTCTGCGCGAGTGCTGTGGTTTGCCCGCCAAAGGTTGAGTCATCTGTAAGAAATGCGGTCGAGGTAGAAGCCGTATAGTCGCTTCCGATATCGAAATATTGGTATTCAAATCCGCCCCGTAGGACACACTTTGAGCGGCATCCAATTCTTCGGCAAAACTCGATGCCTGCTTGTAGCCCAAACTGCATTTGAAGGTCTGTTTCGTCGCTGGTCGTGATTGCAGCATCGCGGGAGCGTGCCACAGCGGGTGTTGCTAGATCTGTTGCTGCGACCATAGCCTCGGACATGGCGGACGTAGACTGCTCGGCCCATAGCCATGACAGTCGAGTGTTCCAGTAGAGACTGCAACTGTGCTTTTGTTGAAGATTTGGGCAGCCTGAGTTGCAGGTCGATCCGCAAGCACATTTTCGGGGCCAAGCTGAATGCGTTCCACGGAGCGCTAGCGTTGGACCGACAGCATCGACAGCACGTTTTAAGATAGCGGCAGATGTAACCTCAACGAGGCCTTGTTGATAGTTACGCATTGCATGCGCTTGTTCGCTTGCATTGAAATCCATCATTCGCAATCCAAGTGAGGTGGTTAGTCTACAGCCTGCCAGGCAAAAGCGTTGGGTGATCCCTAGGTCGAGTGTCTCAAGGTCAAGCCTTCGCCCTAATCCAAATTGTGGAGTTATTGCCCGATTCTTCCAAACGCCACTTTCAAAGCTTTCGTCCTCAAAATTCCAGTAAATAACCTCAAGGCCAAAGACATTACTCTGCAACCCAAGTATGACTCTTTGCCCAAAGCCAATGCCGCCGTCGACTTCCTGAGAGTCGACGGTATTGGCTAACAAGTCTTCGGTGAAGACTTTGGTTGTTCCTAAAGTACTAGCGGTTAAAAAAGTTGTTTCGACAGCGGCAGTCAGGCCGCTATCGAACAGATTGATGGGGCGAAATGGCTCAAGGCAATCACCACAGGCGCGGAAAATTCGCCGGTACCTTGGCTGTGTATGGCTCTTAGTACCACTCGTTGGCATCGGTACATACACAACTTCTTCTGGAGGATCGGCGACTGAAGGTGCCAGTCCTGGTATCAGCTCAACGGGCCCATTGACTGATGGAGCGTTTGTTTTGTTTTGCGGAGATGCTGGGTTCAGACCGTGTGGGGGGCCATTCAGTGGCAGTTTCGGTTTCGGAAGTACGTTCTCGTTTGGGTCGAGCACTGAGTTTGGGCCGAGCACTGAGTTTGGGCCGAGCACTGAGTTTGTCGGTAAGGCAACTCCTGAACCTAACGCTGCCGGTGCGTCTTGAAGAGGTGTTGCGACGACAGTAATCAGTCCATTGATAATGGAAACCTGATTCGCGACCAGTTGGGGCTGTTCTTTCGCTGGATGTTCGTTGGTTTCGCTTGATTCCGCCATGCTCGGAAGACTAGCTGGCAAAACCAATAGTTCAGCAGCATGGTTGCTTTCGTTGAAATAAATCAGCAAAGATGATGAGACGATCAGTGTGCTGAGGCATCTTTTTACCATCCACCTAAGACCGTTAGAGCGTTCAGGCTGACTTGCGATATGAGTTCGCGGCCAAGACCGATTTCCTGCAACCTTCATGGATTCACTCGACCTGTCATGTAAGTACGTAAAAATACCGCATTTGATTTTGCGGGATCTTCCTCCTCTGGACTGACCAGAAGTGGGCTATCGTTGTTTGGTTTGGTTCTCGGCTTGATCACTGCCAAAATTGCATTCTTTTGCCACTGTTCGACGAACGTTGCTACGGGAATGCGTAGCTTGCCACGAATCGGATCAGCTAAGTAGATGTAGTTGTCGTCTCGCCCGCGGTAGACCACAAAGTGATCATAGCCATTGACTGTGATGGCCACGATCAATGGCAGTTTTGATTCCCCCAATCTTTCGATTGAAAACTTACCAAGGATAGCGGTATACCCGCCCGCTTGAGCCACACGCTTTAGATCGATCAAGCTCAATCCGTTCGTGACACGATCTCTCAATTCTTCCTTGGTAAGTATTCTCGCAACGAGCACTAGCAATGCTGTTTCTGAAACATTCTCTTCCCAGTAGTAATTCAAGACAGTTGCTAATGCAGCGGCGCCGCACGAAAAGTCGCGTTGTTGCATGACAACGTACTCGTTACGAATTTGTCGTGCATTCTTGACATAGATCTGGGTTTTTACGAGCTCATCATTGACGGGTGAACGCGACCCAAATAGTTTTGCATTTAAACTGGCGGCCGTTTTTTGTCCCTTCGCCTCTGTGCAGTGACTGATGCAAAATAAAATGCCGAGTGAGTAAATCGCAAATCGGATCAGACACGTGTTGGCAATAAACAATGTTCTGTCGAAGCTATTGCTTGCCTGCAATTGGTGGGAGTAGATGTGTTTCACTTGAGTTTTTTGCCTAGTAAGTCCATCGCATTCCAAATTCGACATCGTTCGCTAGACTCGTCAGGCCAAATCTTAGGAATGGCTCTCGTGTGCGTGCAAGTTTTGTTTTGCGTTGCTTGTTGGGGTCCGAGATTGTCCCTGCTAAACGCAAAGTGAATGGTTCTGACCGGGTTCCGGTATTCACTAAACCATCTAATTCGGCGTTGCCTGTCGATGCACCAGAAAAGGAAGCACTTACGGTTACTTTTGAATTGACCGAATAGCCAGCGCCAACTGTATAGAACAACGTGTTCCCGGCGTTCAGCTTTATGTCACCGTCCAACTCTGTGCCGAAGGTATACGTGTAACCGACACTGCTAAACAGAACCAAAGGGTCGTGACTTTCGGTGATGTTGATGCCGCTGGTCAAAGTCCAGTAGCCTGCCCCCAGCGACGCTTCCCGTGCCTGTTGGGTGAGAGCAATGTTGGAGTCTCCCGTGGGGGCAGAGGTCTGAAGGAAACTGAGAATCCGTAAGTTCTTTTTCTTGGGCGCCCACAGGACTTTGGTTAAACCCAAACGTAGATCGCCAATGCCAATGTTGTCGTTGTCTTGCTGAACATTGCCGACCGACAGACTTTGCGACGACCAGCCAAGAGGCATGCTCATAAAGGCTTGCAGGTTCTCACCGATGCCAACACGCAACTCTAGCGGGGTGGTGAGAAGCCGCCGTTTTTGATTTGCATTGGCAATTTGGACTTGATTGGTTTCGCTCTGCAGGAGCCCTGCCACTGGGAATGTACTTGCATCCACGCCATACCGAACGCCATATTCAAATTGGTACTGGCCTGGCGCAAGCAAAATTGAACGCCTGCGTAGAAACGCTGGTTCTTCCTTGGGTGGCGGAACACCAAGTGTCTCTGCCTCTTCACTCTCTTGCTCGTTGTTCCCGACCGCCGCGGGTGAGCTGCTGTTCTGTACAAACTGCGCGTTGACGCGCGACGCTGTGCGGCGAAATCCACCGAGGTTCAACTGCAGTGTGTCCAACCCCATGTTGCTATTTGAATTGGAAGCTGTACTGGCTGCTGAATCACTGGCTGCTGAATCACTGGCTGCTGAATATGTTGGTTCGCTTGGCCCAAATTCGGTGACGTGTTCTGTTGGTTCACGTGAGGGGACTCGGGCGATGTCTTCCGGTTCCCATGAGAAGGTTTTTGTTTTCGAATCAATAGGTATTCGCGACGAATCAGCATCTTGGCGGGCTGTGACGTTTTCCGATGAGTTGTACGAGAGATGTGGGGCTGACTTGTGGACGATGGGTTGCGGGTGGCCAAGATCCAGTGTCTCATGCGATCGTGACGTCGGGCTGTGACGAGTGCCCGTCGGTATCACATTGAAATTTTCAACAAGTGAGTTTTCGCTGGGCATCGTTGGCGGGTGCGTAGAAACACCCTCATCTTGAATTTCCGCATGTGCTTCCGGTGACCGATCCGTGTTTGATGTGGAAACAGGAGTTTTCTGATGTTTCGAGCTATGGATTGTTGTACTCGTGACACCAACGGTTTCCCGTTCCGGCTTTTCCCATTCCGGCTCGTTCGAAACAAGGAGCGAAGTCTGCGGTGGTTGCATCGGTGTTGGAGTGATGAACTCACCGATGAACAGCACCACAATCGTCGCAGCAGCGAAACTGCCAATCGCTGCTAGGATTACTTTGTTGTGCATGGTTGTGTGAGTCACTCAAAAAGCGTTGAAATCTCTTGGCTTCACTAGCCTGGCAGAAGGGGCTTCATCGACCAGTTTGTTCAGTGGCCATACTCCCGCACGGCGACATGCTTGAAGTTCTCAACTCCGTTGTGAAGAAGTTGGCTGAAAAAAATCAAGCCAGTGTTTTCAGGTGTCTCGTATGATTGATGATCTCATCGAGGAGCGGCGAGTACCCTGCTCCTGACTTCGTATCCGGCTGCTCTTCTGTTGAATAAAGTCGGTTTGCGCGGTGTGCTCCGTTCTCAACTTTCAGTGCTCTCATATCTAATACTGAATGTGGCTCCGAATCCACTGAGTCAGAGACTGGCTCTGTTGCGTCTTGCTGGCCGGCATCGCCGTCGGGGACGCTGCTGTGTCGTCGTTTCTGAGCAGGAGCGATTGGCGATCCTGTCGTGTCGCCGCCTTTCTCACTGTTTCCATTCGACTCTGTCTGTGTGAGGGGCACCTGATTCGGTTGCGTCGGCGTAGTTGGTTCGTTGTGTGCGTCCAAACTTTGGGTCGAATAAGCCGCCGGGTTCGGGTTTGAATCCATCTCGGGAGGTTGACCCGGGTGCGCTGTGGGGTGAGCACCCGGTGGCCATGCAACTGGCATGCTCAAGCTGAGTGGAATTGAAGGATAATACATTCCGTATGGCATGGACTGAACAGAGGCGTTTGCCGTGTGTGGCGCCGAAGAAGCACCCTGTGTGTGTGGTGGTAACCCAGCTGGTGGTGCGAAATGCTGGGGTGGGTAATGCTGGGGATTAGCGATTGTTAGATCGGTTTTGGATGCCGACGTATTTCTAAATAAACTGCAAATGAGAACGATCAATAGTGAAAGAATACAGCCTGCAAGGAAAAATTTGAAAGACCTGAGTTGCTCACCATTGAGATGCAACATGGCGTCGGTTGGGCGTTCCGCAGCGATGGTCTTTTGGTCCGGGGGTGGAGTTTGTTGTGTCTGTCCGGTTGTACGAGCATCGATCGCAGGTGGAACCTCAGCGTCAGCTGGGGGTAAATTAAGGCAGAGCAAAGCGAATAGTACAACGCACCGGCACAAATAATGCCAGAGTGTTTTCGTTTCGGTAGGTCTGTGGGGGCTTGCGCTCACTGTATTCTTTGTGAAGTAGAGATTGCCGAGAAGATTCTCCTTTGCGTTAAGCGGCTTTGAAATCTTCTGACGTGTCGTTCGTTTGCTCTTGTTGCGTGCGCAATACTTCCCATCCATCGGCGGGAAGTTCGCGAGCCAGTTTGAGGGCCCCCATTGAGCCCGCGAATCTGTTGTCGTTGACTCGACTCACTTCACATCGTCCGCTCAAGCTGAGCGCTTTTTCGATGTATTCATCGAGACCTGCGAGTTGGCTTCCACCGCCAGCGAGTAGAATATTTGTGTTGGTGATTACAAAATCATCGCACTCGATGGCGGACAGATGCGCCAAAAGCGAGTTTGTTACCTTAGACGCAAACTGAAGGCACACATCCCTGATGATCTTAGTAAGGTCATACTCCTGGGCCTCTCCTGTTCTTGTCGGCAATTCTGCGACGGCTGTCCTAGCGGTCGATCCGACCGAGCCAAACCGTTCCTTTAATTTCCTAGCTAGCAGGAGGGATACTTTGGCTGTGGGGAATTCTTGATGGATAAGACTGCGTAGTTCCTCATCCACGTGATCACCACCGATGCCTAAGGTCGACTGATCGCCCGTTTTGGGCAGAGCTCCGTAGTAATAACAGAAATCAACAGTGCCGGCACCGATGTCAATAATCACGGTGTTCTTTGCCTCTTCACCGATTCCATACGCAACCGCAAATGGCTCTGATACGACAGCAGCATATTGGGCGACTTGTTCAACGAGCTCCAGAATCAGCAGTTGACTGTACTGAGATGCCGCTGCTGGAACCCCCACAATACAACGTGCAGCGTGTGGATCTGGAAGTTGGAGCGATTCTATGGCGTGCCGCACGATTGAGCATGCCGCCTGCCGGTTCAGCGGGGCCTCTTCGCCTTGAAAACTGCGCAATTCCTCTTCGCCAATTGCGTACTTCAGTGAGTTTTTCTCGAATGGGCGAATCACGTCCAGTGACGGACGATGGAGGGCAATGTCGGATCCAAGCACGAAATCTTGTCCGATGAGGTGCTTGGCTACAACATCTTTAGGAAAGCCAACTTCACTCGGAAGACAAAGTCTGGCACCGTTACCACCAGCGACGGTGGTGTACATGGTCCCTAAGTCAATTCCAACACAATTCTTTGTCACGTTCAATTACTCCGAAGCTCTTTGCTTATGCAAACGTCCTACTCCTTAGGAACTTCGGTATTTTAGGTGTCTCAACTTAGCGCAATTGTTGGGGCTTTGCAGTTTGAAGGGTTTAAAGATGTGATTTGTTCTCGTAAATAAGACAAATCTCGGTTTTCCACTGGGTGAAGTCTTTCTAAACTATTTTTCGGAGCGATGCTGCTCGATTGAAAGGCGACGGTTAGATCGCGTTTGATGCGTCCATCCCGCCGTTCTTGAAAGGATCGAAGCACGCTTCTACCTGAGTTGCGTGTCGAGCAACTTAATAATTCAGCCCCAGCATCAATGTGAAACCGGTCAGGTCGACGTAGTTCTTGTCTGATAACGCGATGCTATCAACTCGACCACCAAAGTTTGTGTTATCTGAGAGGAAAGCAAATGATTGCGATTGAGCAACATTTTTTCCCAGGTCCCAGTGTTGATATTCAAAACCGCAACGTAATACGAGTTGAGATCGACAGAAAATTGGACGGCAGTACTCGAGGCCAATTTGAAAGCTCAGCGTGTAGATTGAGGAGTCGGTATCGTCTGTGATGACGGCTTTGTCTCGAGACCTAGCACTGGCAATGTTTGAATTGCCATCGTGTTGGAAGACTGATGCTTCAGTGAGGGCAGCACTGCTTTCATCCGCCCAAAGCCATGAGATGCGGCCATTCCAGTAGATATTCCATGGAAAGCACCCATTGCAACTTCGCCATGTATCGCACTCTCCCAAGCAACTGCTGGCACCGCACTCGGAGCAGTTAAAATTCGGCAATATCTCACCTCCAGGCAAACCTCCGAAGCCAATGCGTAGGTTCTTTCGACCAGCCAATGCCAAGGTCGGACCTGCTCCACTGATCTCTCGACTGGCCTTTGCAATCCCAGTGAGTTCGAGTGAATTGTGCAGCTGATCGACAAGCAGCACTGCATTGTTCGCGGTGTAGGTTGCGTATCTTGCCCCAAAGCTGCTTTCAAGGCGGCAGCCGAATAAGCAAAACGGTTGCGTGATTTCTAGATCGACAGTCTGAGCGTCAACTCCACTCGTCGTTAGAAAACGGGGAAGTGCCTGTGAAGTGCCTCCAGATTCTGTGCTTTCTTTGTCTGTCTCTTATACACATCTCCGAGCCCACGAGACCGAGGCTGATCTCG
>CAJXTM010000115.1 GCA_913061385.1 uncultured Rhodopirellula sp.
GCTCGGAGATGTGTATAAGAGACAGCTGTTTGAGTATTTCGTGGAAGCATTATCGAAAATGGTTTGCAGCACCTGTGTTTCCTTTTGCGTAGGGTAGCGAGAGGTGGCGAGTCGAAATCCATAACGTAATCGCTCTTGGGTTGTATTCCCGCCGGCACGCATCAACCGTTCAGCCATGTGGCGTGATGCTTCGATGAATTGAGTGTCATTCAACGTCACAAGGGCTTGCAACGGGGTATTGGTTCGCGCCCGCCGAATGATGCATTTCTCTCGAGTGGGAGCGTCAAAAATCTGCATGGCTGGCGGGGGAGCTGACCTTTTCCAATAGGTATAGATGCTGCGCCTGTACAGCTTGTCACCGTGGTCTTGGGTGAAACGTGGGTTGCCACCCAGACCTACTTCTGCCCAGAGTCCCGGTGGCTGGTAAGGTTTGACCCCTGCTCCACCAATCTTGTCATTTAATAAGCCGCTCAGACTCAGCGCGGTGTCGCGTATGAACTCTCCCTGCAATCGAAATCGAGGCCCGCGGATAAGTTGTTGGTTCTCGGGGTCGGTGCGGTAGGCAATTGCGGTGCTTGCAGAAGATTGACGATACGTCCGCGACATGACGATCTCCTTAAGTATTCGTTTCACATCCCAGCCATGTTCACGGAAATCCACGGCTAGCCAGTCAAGCAACTCGGGGTGGGACGGAAAATCACCCTGCGCTCCAAAGTCTTCCGGGGTGCTTACGAGTCCGCGGCCAAAAAGCATTTGCCAGTATCGGTTGATTGCGACGCGGGACGTCAGCGGGTGTTCTGCTGTGAACAGCCACTGCGACATGCCCAAGCGGTTTTTGGGAGCGTCGTCAGGCATGGCAGGAAGAGCAGCGATTGTTCCCGGAAAAACCTCCTGATCAGTTGGTGAATCATACGCACCGCGATTCAGGATGAACGTCTTGCGAGGCTTGGGTTGGTTACCCATGACCATGACTGTCGTAAGAGGTTTTTTGAGTTCTGTGATCTGCGATTGCAAGGATTTCTGCTTTTTCAGAAGTCCAGAGTATTCCTTGTCTTGTGTGGTCAGATAATGCTTCTTGATGGTTTCGTTCTGAGCATCCGTGCGTTTCGAAGCTTCGATCGCAAGTAGTTCGGAAATCGGGTTGGTGTTAGCAAGCAGTTGGATTTCGGTGATGCTAAGATCGCGGTCATAGATGCGGATATCATCAACTTGTGCCTTGAGCCTCGAGCCCGGATGTCGACTGCCGATCAGCAGTGTTTTTTCTGTTTTGATGGTGTCTTTCAAGCGATCCTGTTCGATGTTCCATTCCCACTCTTCACCATTGACATAAATCTGGATACCCGAAGCTTTCGATGAACCGTCATAGACTGCAAATACATGGTGCCACTTGTCTGCGTCCAGCTTTTTCTTGGTGGTCACCTTGATTGCGTTCTCAGGCCACGTGTTGATCAAGTGGACTGAGACAGAACTGTTACCGGCGTAGAGATCAAATCCTCGGTATTTCTTGCCATCGTCCATCTTGGCAATCAGAGCACCTTGGCCGCTGTTCTTTGCTGGCTTGATCCAGCCACCGTAGGAAAATGAGTCCGTGCGTTCAAAGTCAGCTATTGAGCCTGCATCAACCCAGTTGGAACCGTTCAACTTCAGGGTGAAGTCGTTGCGTTCGGCGACCCAATCAGCGTTGCCTTTGATCGTTGCAGTGATTACCGCGGGGGCATCCGTCTTTTCCGGGGCTGTGTTTGTAAGTGGAAGGCGGCTTTTGGTCTTGTTTTTTGAACCTTCAGCGAATGGCAGGTGCAGAATACTGCCCGCAGGATGCGGCACAGTGCTACTAGTTTCTGAGGTTTGCTTTTTTAACCAAATCCCGAGCGTTGGGCCGCAGTTGGCGGCAATCTTTGCCAGCCGTTCTTTGGCACCAGCAAGATCAGTTTCGACGTCCGGAAGCCGTGCTTGCTTTTCAGGATCCGCGATGTCCATGGTGGGCGCAGCATTGCCACCCCGTGTTTGCATTCCACCATCGCTGCTGACGTTAAAGAATGCGAAGAACTTGTAGTATTCTTCTTGAGAGATGGGGTCGTATTTATGATCGTGGCATTGCGCACACTCCATCGTCAGGCCCATCCATACGGTGGACGTCGTCTTGACTCGGTCAACCGCATACTCCACGCGATACTCTTCCGCAAAAGCGCCACCCTCGTCAGTGGTTCCGTTGTTACGATTGAAACCTGCGAGGACCTTCTGCTGTTGATTTGCCTCGGGCAGCAAGTCGCCCGCGATCTGGGCTACTGAGAACTGGTCGAACGGCATGTTTTGGTTGTAAGCTTCGACAATTGCATCCCTCCAGCCCCACATGTCTCGTGGGCCATCTGCGTGATACACGCTGGTGTCGCCATATCGAGCTGCGTCCAGCCACGCGAGGCCCATGCGCTGGCCGTATCCGGGAGAAGCGAGTAGGCGACTGACGACGGTGTCGTAGGCATTAGGGGAAGTATCTGCCAAAAATGCATCAACCTCTGAGAGTGTTGGTGGCAGCCCCGTTAAATCATAAGTCACGCGACGTAACAGCTTTTCCTTGGATGCTTCATTATTCAAGTCGCCTGATGGCGATTGTTTGGCAACCAATTCGTCAATCACTTCACGCGGAGTTTTCGCTTGGGTGCCAGTTTTGGTCGGAGCCGAAAACGACCAGTGCTGTGACCACGACGCACCTTCTTTGACCCACTGCGTTAGCAACGAGATCTCCTTGGCAGAAAGCTCTTTTTTGGTCTCTTTGGGTGGCATCTGGCTATCATCTGTTGCCAGAATTCTTGTGATCAGCTCACTTTCATGTGGGGATCCCGCTTTGATCATCTCACGCGCGTTGGGTTCCAGATCGAGACGCAAATCTGCTTCTTGATGCTCTTTGTCGGGTCCATGGCAGAAAAAACACTTGTCTGCCAGGATTGGGCGGATGTCCCGGTCAAATAGTATTTCCGGTGATGCAGCCCCAACGGATATCGTGAGGGGCGACAACACAAGAGTCAGGTAACTCAGATAGAGCAGACGCATGAATGTGTGCAACTGTTTGGACGGAGTGTTAGGAGGGAGCGATCATTCTAGCAACTTTTTACCGATTACTGACGTGGCCAAACGACGCAAGAACAAGGGTGCTATTCACCAGTTTAGTCGCAAATTGAAATAGAGATATTGGAAGAAGAACGCATGGAATTGTACATTCCACGCGGGTGGGCAAGAGAACGCTGGGGGTTGGATTCAATCCTGCTTGGCCCCGCCCAGAGTTACCGTCAGCTTGTATTTGTTCTGAAGATGCGCGTGGGCTCGACTTGCGTATTGGTCTTTGGGAAACAATCGGCAGACCTTTTTGAATGCGGCAATGGCTTTGTCGCTGTTTTTAGCTTCTTCCTGCGTGTATCCGATTTGCAACATTGCGGCGGGGGCTTTGCCCTTATCGCCCCCAGCAATCTGGTTGTAGAGGGTGACTGCTTCACCGTGCTGCTTCAGTCGGCGGTGGCATGATGCCATTTCCCAATAGCTCTCTGGAAAGCGTTCCGACTGCCGAAAATACCCAATGGCATCCTTCCATTTTCCCGCCTCCTTGTGGGTCATTGCCGTTTCCCATAACCAGCGATCGCCGTCCGTGGGATCTTCCTGCACTAATTGCTGATACAAAGTGATTGCTTCGGTATATTTTTTAAATTCTCGATAGGTATCAGCACTGGCGGCTTTCCATTTGGATTTGTTGTCGGTGTCCGTTGCCATCAATCGGTTGTAGGTCTGAACGGCTTGGGGCAGGTCTTTTTCTTGCCGGTAACTGGATGCGGTCAACTGCAGACCCAAAATCTCATCGTCGAATTTTCCATAGGCTTGTCGAGCTTTGGAGTACAGTCCATTTGCCCGGTGCCAGTCAGCGATCCGTTGTAACAGTTGATCGTCAGTGCCAAAGCGTTTGGCGATCTTTGCAAACTCGGTTTCAACTTCGGCTGCTCGTTTGCCTATTTGTAAAACGTCGATGACGAGGAAACAGAGGTTTCTTGCATCGATTTCTTCCTGCTCTGCAGTGGTTTTTGGGGGGTCTAGTTGGCGAAGGAAAGCTATGATTTCGTTCGCGACTGTCATTGATTTGGGCAGGGTTTCAGAGTTGCCTGCTAATCTTTGCAAAGTCGATCGGGATTGGCTGACTACTTCACTTGCTAGGCGTTCGTCTTGATACGTGGTGTTTAAGGCTTTGATCGCTTCGGAGGTCGCAGCGTTGGCAAACAGAATGTTTGCCAACTGAACTGAAGCGGTTTCACATTGACGGCGAGTGCGTTTGTCACGCACTGCGTCGAAGGTCAATTTTTTAAGGATATCTGTTTTCAGTTTGTCGTCTTCCTCAACGCTCGCGATGTCTGCGAGAGCTACCATAGCCATAACACCTGAGAGCTGCTTGGGGTGTTGAGTGGCGACTTCGTTCAGGGCCGTCTTTGCCTTCTGGCTCTGGCCAATATCCTTGAGGGTTTTGCCAACGTAATACGCTGCGACGATGGCGTCATCTGAATCCGGCCAGTAGTCAACGACTGATCGGAAGCCATCGTTGATTGCAGTGTTCTGGCGACGCATGGCTACCTGACAGATCGACCACTTTAACAATGCGTGAGATGCGCCATCGCTGGCTTCATACAACGTCACATACTTGTCGTATTCATCTGCTGCGACTGACCAGTTCTGGTCGCGAAAGTACTTGTCCGCGACCTTCATCTGGTGTCGTTCTACTTCACGCAGTTGCCCCCAACGTTCCAGAGACATTTCATGCAATTGGCTCGTTTGTGCCGGGGATGGAGTTGGAAACCCGAGGCACAGCGTTGCAAATCCGAAGCACAGCAGCGTTTTGCGTATCAGTCTTTGTTTTGTGCGTCCAACCATTTTGAATACTCGGAGTGTGCGTAGAACGTAACATTCGTACCGATGCGATAGCAGGATTCCCAGATGTCAGCGTTCACCCCTGCATGTCCGTCAGACCATGCATCTCCGATGTCGCCAGGGTGATAATAGGCAAGCCAACGACCATCTTTGTACCAGCCCAACGCTTCTTTACCACCATGCGGAGCGACGTAGGGCAGGTAAGGGATTTGGTAGGGGATTCGGTGGATCACATCGTCAAGAGGAATGGGGACCGGTTTCACATTGGGTAAGACCCGGTTCATCATTGAAATGAATTGGTTGTGGAAGTGCCGGCTGCCTCCGTTATCACCGAACAACATGCCGTGCTTGTCGGTCAGGTATTCACGTAGAGTTTTGAGTTCGGAATTTGAAAGTGAAATGTTTTGCTGCCCAGTCATGTAAACCAGCGGAGGGCTTTTACCAAGTGGGAAATTATTCAACTGGTCAATCGTTCTTGATTCAGTTCGCTCGGCAACTTTGTGCTGGGTACGTATCCCATACTCCAGCAACATGTTCAGATCGCCGCCAACGCCGTAGTCCTGATCCCAGTCGCCACCACTGTATTCGAGGCGGATGAAACGTACTTTTCCCCGGAATGTGCCGCCACTGAATCCGGCTCCTTTTCCTTCGCCTTGCCCGATTTGGTAGGCATGTTTGGTGATCTCTGTAAGTTGCAGTTGGACTTCGTCAATCGGCGGAACGGCAAAAATGATTGAACTGAGCGGGTTAATGATGTATTTCTTTCGAATCACCTTTTTGATTTTGACAACCTGCGCCAGTTGCTTTTGTTCGCCACCGCCGGCGGGCATTTCATAGATCTCTCGGCAGCCACCAAGTTGGGAAAACAACAACAGAATTAGGAGGAAGGCAAATGTGTAGGTTATTAACGCCAAAAAGGATTGATCGAGTTTCCGGCTTCGTTGCCCGTGTGGCAAGACGTTTGGGTTGCCCGGGTGACATACATAACGCAGGAGGGGGGCGGGTCTGGGTGGCCACCACTGGACGGCATAAAAACTTGCATCCAAGTTTAGGGGGTTCCAGATCGCCTTGGCGGAGTCCGGTGCCGGGTCGCGTTCTGAACTGAGTCGCCGGTAGTACACCGATGCCCGCTCGACTGCCCAAACGATCCACAGCAGGCCGATGCCGAACAGGACCGCAGTACCCCATCGGGCCACGTTTGCTCTCGCAGAATCTAAAATGAATGTGTCCAACGCTACAAGGGCGAGTTGCCACCAAACCAGGAAGAGCACAGTCGCGGTTAGCCAGCGTTGGATTTGAGTTGTACCTTCGTCAAGGTAGGTGTTCCGAAACCAGCAAAATGCGAGTGGTAGCGAAAGAAGCCCCAGAATGAGGTGTGCCCAGTTCGGGAGCATTTGCAGCGTGCGGACTTCGATCAACAGCAATGCCCAGACACAAAGGTAGACCACCGTCCATCGAACGGTTGGAGAGACCCGATGTGTATCGCTGCTTGAGTTCACTCCAACCCGTCCAGAATCTTGTCGAGGCGGTTTTCGAGTGAGTCGGGTTTGCTGTCCGGATCTGCACTTTCTCCGATGCCCATAGCTTCGATCGCGTTTTCTGTCGCATCAACTGAATCAGGATCAACGCTGACCGAGTCGTTTTGAACATCCGCAACCACGCCGGGGGCCGTTTGGGATTCTCCGGCCGTTTGGTTTCCATCTTCAGACGTTGCTTCGGAGGTGGTGTTGTTGTCTTCAACGTCTGCGGCGCGGGCATTCTCAGATGGATTGGTGGGGCCTAGCCCGAGAGCGAACGTGAGGAATGTTGCGCCGAGCAAAATCCCGATTCCGGTAAATGCGGCGGTAAACATGCTGGCCATCAGACTGCTGGAAGCAGCGGATCCCATGACTTCCTGTGGGCTGCGCGGTTTAAGCTCAGCAATGAGCAAACGCAGCTCATTGGCAGTTGGTTTGCTTTTCATTTTCATTTTTATTTTCGTTTCTCTTCGAGTACGTGCATGATTGTTCCACCGGCTTCGCTGACGGCCTCGATGATCGGTTCAAAATGGTTGGCGGTTGCATCTCGATGGACCTTCAACAGCACCCGCCGGTCGTCGCCTGTTGTGGTTCCTAGAATTTGTTCGATTTGCGGGGCCAATTGAGCAATGCCGATCTGCTGTCCATTGAGGTAGTATTTACTTTCAGCGTCAATCACGATGCTCACCTTTGCTGCTCCTGCTTGGGTTACGTCGATCGTATCAGCGGGATCCCATTGCAGGTGACTATCATCGGTCGCCTTTGCCAAGATGACAAAGAAGATCAAAAGATTGAATGCAATGTCACCCATTGCCATGCTGGGCACAGTTGCTGCGAGTGGACGGCGGCTTATCTTCATGTCCCTAGTGGTCTCACTGGACTTGGATGGTTTGTTCTTCTTCACGCTGGATCGTAATCTGCCCACCGCACTGTTCAATTTCGGTGGTCACATCGATCCAGTGGTGGTACGGGGTGTCTGTTTTACTCTTCACGATCACAATTTTATCTTGAGGTTTGGTTTTGTTTTTCAGCAGCTTGGTGAGGCGTGATTCCAGTTCCGTGATGCGGACCGTGTCACCATTGAGCGAAACTGCGTTCAAGTTTCCTGTCAGTGCGATCTCTATGTTTTCAATTTCCTCTTTCTGTTCCTGGTTTTCCTCGCTTCTTGGGATTTCCTGAAGACGTCCGCTGTCTGGCTGTATGGAGGCGCACACAAGGAAAAATACAATCAGATTGAATGCGATGTCCCCCGTCGCGCTACTGGGCGGCTCAACGAGCAGCTTGCATTTACGCCTTACTTTCACGGTTGCGGTTCCCCTCGATGTTTGCTGTCAGCAGTCGTGATCGCTGTCTGTAGCGTGACTGCCTCAATCATCTCAGTGGCGGACTCCTCAACGTCAAGGACGAATCGGTTGATGATCCCCGTGAAATAGTTGAATGCCACGAACGCCGGGATGCCTACGATCAGACCAAAACAGGTGGTCATCAATGAGACTTTGATTCCAACTGCGGCGGCTTCAACGATGTTGGTTTCTCCCATTTTGGCAACAATGTCGTCGAACGCGACAATCATTCCTTGCACGGTGCCAAGGAAACCGAGCATCGGAGCCGCACTTGAAATGGTTGCCAGAATCGGCAGATGACGCTCCAACGCGGCAACGATGTGCACGCTGTAATCGTCCATCGATTTCACAACCTGCTCTTCGATCTTTGCGGGTTCGTACTCCAGAGTCTGCAATACAAGGTACTTCCGCAGGCCGGTTGCCAGAATTGCGGGGACAGGTCCCTGATTTTTTTTGCACAATTCAAATGCCTGTCTCACCTGATTGGTTTCTGTCTCTTATACACATCTCCGAGCCCACGAGACCGAGGCTGATCTCG
>CAJXTM010000116.1 GCA_913061385.1 uncultured Rhodopirellula sp.
AATCGGGACCGCCTGAACAAGATGCTGGCGGACTACCAAAAAATCATTCGTGCCGGCCGATCCACCCCGGGGTCACCCCTGAGCAACGATCGAGATGTAAAGGCATTCCGACCGCCCGCCTTTGTCTGGAAGAAGTAAGCCCTCGACAGCACTTCCCAAACATCGGACTAGCTGTCGTGCACCAATGAGTGTCCCCACTCATTGGTCAGGTAAATCCTCGCCTACGGCAACTCACGCAACTTCAAACCTCGGAACTCAATGGGCGAGCCCTCGGATTCCAGACACAGATAACCCGTGCTGGGCGAACACGCTGTACCACCAGATACCTCCTCGCCGTTGACCCACAAGCGTACTTCACCGTTGATGGCACGAACGTAATAGTGATTCCACTCACCGGTATCGCGCGTTAATTCTTTCGAGGGAAAACTTCTGAGTCCGTTAGGAGCAACAGGCGCAAACGGCTTCATCTTTGCAGCACCAACCGGAAACACGTCACCATGACAAGTGAACCAGTCAGCCTTACGTTTTCCACCTTGCTCAAATGCATCCTTGTATCCAAGATCGAGCACTTGCACCTCGATCCCGTGAGGCAGCCCCGGACCTTTGAGACTCTCTAGCGACGAAGGAATGGTCCACACAAAAATCCCTGAGTTACCCGCATCTTTCATGTGTCGCCACTCGCAGACGAGTTCAAAGTTGGTGTACTGTTTTTGAGTTCGCATGACGCTTACTGGCTTGCCAGTGCAATGAATTTCGTCACCTTTGAATGACCACGTGTCATCAGCACTGTTCACTTTTGCGAAGTCGGCTTTGCCGAGCGAAACCCAACCGGGACCAGACCCATTAATTTTCGCAACGGACTTCGGTTCATCAGCGGAAAGGTGTGAGAACCCCGTAAGTCCAAGAAATAAAACGGAGAACAGCATGCTGCGATATTTTGTAACCACGGTGTCTTTGCCTTCTGCAGTTTCGAGTTGTGTATCTGAGCATGAGCCGGAACCTGAGGGACCCAATCGCAATGAAATCCAACCAATGGCTGCTATCTGATCTGCAGGTCCAATCTGGAACCACCGATTCTGAATCACTGGCTAAATCAACATCACTTTCGAATCAGTTGCTCAAGGCAAGAGGTTACCTTGTAATGCTTTCAGCTTCCACTTCGGATCGGCACGAAAACTGTTTTGCTACAAACGGACGGTTGGCAAGCACGTCGCCGCATCGCGCCTAACGCATGAAACCGAATCACAAAAACGCGACCAGCAATTAACTTTTACTTACTGGACGCCTGGCTCAAGCGTCGGATTTCATCTTGGTCAAGCAAACGTTGCCAAATCGCCACTTCATCGATCCAACCATCAAAATTCCTGCCGGTTCCCGCCCGATGGCCACCTATCACCAATCCCCCAAATTCAGCTGCTGGACCTTTGACAGGCAACTGATGGGTCACTGCCAGATCTCCATTCAGGAACAAACGCAGTGATTCGGAATCAAAGGTGAATGCCACTTGGTTCCATCGTTCCCGCAACTGTTCACGGTCAACCAAAAAATCAAAGGGCCCCTGCGAAATCTGTTTGGGTGCCGCCCCCGGACTGGCAGCGGGTTGCAGAGTCACCGTGTACAACTGCAAATTCACTTTCCCCGGATCAGCGGTGGCTCTTAAACCAAGCGACAAATGCCATGCCTGAGCATTGCTGGTGGCTCCCTGAGCCGTACTCTCCAGTAAAAAACCGCGTTCACCTGTGCCATGCTTCGGCAGACTTGCGGGTTTGAACCACATCGAAACAGTGTGAGCAGTCGAATTGTCATCAAGAAAACTCTGCGAAACATTCAGGTACTGTCCCTCCGACCGCAGGAAACGCACAGCACCCCCACGGGCTTGTTGCGTTTGATCGATCGATGCACCACGATGGGGTTGGGCATCAACCCGGGCACCGAGCAATGATTTGTTTTGCATTCCCTCGTTGAAATCCCAGTACGCTCGCCTCTCTTTTGCAATTTCATCTCTGCGTGATTCCGGGGTCAGTTCATCGAGGCTCAAAACGACACGACGATTCACCTGTCCCTCGGGCTGACGAAACTCCGCTGTCAGTTTCGGATTCTCTCCACGGGTGTCTGCGGCCAACGTCAGGAACTGCCGTCCTTCGACCAGTGACCACAGCAACGAGGGATGATAAACATCAAGCCCCGTGATCGTGCGTTCATGCCCCGGTGAGATAATAAAATCATGCAAGTCATAGCCGACTCGATCAGGATGTTTTAGGTGCCGTGCAACATGGATATCGCCGCCAAGCAAAGTCACACCGGAAATCTGCTCTGCCTTGATAAAATCCAGCAATGCGTCACGTTCATACCAATAGGTAAACATGTCATCGGTTTCAGAATTCTTCTTGTCCTGCCAGATTGCGCCCATCGCAAGCACTTTGAATTTTGCTTTCGAATCACGTAAACCTTGCAACAACCAATCCCACTGCTGTTTTCCAAAACAGCTCGGCTGAGCAGCATCAACAGGGGAGGGCTCGGTCTGTGAAAAATAGCGAGGATCCAGAAAAAATATCTCCAGCGCTCCCAGATCCATTTTGTGATAGACACCTTCGCTCCCATCGCCATATCGGTCGTGCGCCCGATAGTCGACAAATGCGCGTCGCGTTCGCGATTTTTCTTCACGGAGATTTAATCCGTTACCGTTGTTCTTACCAAAGTCATGATCGTCCCACGTGCCAACGATGGGAGTGGTTTGCCCCAATCTAGCAAGGTCCGGCATCTGCAGAAACTGACGATGCTTCTTCCTGGCAACATCAAGATCAGAACTGTCAATGTACGGAGTGTCGCCCATCAAACAGACCGCATCGACATTGAGCGTCTCCATCTCATTCCATATTTTTGTCGGTTCCACATCAACGCACGACACGAAACTGACCACCACACGATCTCCCGTGCGTTGCTGTGACGCTGTGGTGAACTGATGTGCCGGGCCTGCATTGACGATTGCCGTTGGCGATCCATCCATGCTCTCAATCTGATATTGGTAAGTTGTACCTGCCTGAAGTCCACGTACATTGAAGTGGGCAACAAAGTCACCTTCTGCTGTGCAATCTTCACTCACGACTTTTACCAACTGTCCATTGGTGTCAAACACTTGCAGACGCAGCGTTTGTGCCTTTGTTGATGGACGAAACAGCATGTGCACACTGTTTGGCGAAATCGAACCCACCAAAGGCCCGACAACCTCATCAGCCTTCAGGAGTGAAGCCATGGCAAGAATGCCAAAAATACAAATCAGACGCGTCCGCATAAGATCAATCTCTCAGGTAGGGAAAGTTCGAAATGAAATTATCAACGCCTAGTCTGACGTCAACAACTCTAATCTCAGGGAAGGAATGCGTGGAAATCGACCATCGCGTTGTGATACATTTGACATATTGAAACCTGCAACCTCAAGGACATCTTGATCTTACCCGGTTGATCAGGGAACACCATCAATATTCATTTGCAACATGAAAACACATTTTCGCGACCATCGCTGGATCCCGATTCTAATCCTGCTGTGGTTCTTCTGTAGCCGTGTTAGTACAGCTGCTGCTCAAGACAGAGACACACAAGTTGCGCCAAACATCGTTCTATTTTTGGTAGACGACATGGGGTGGCAGGACACCTCGGTCAATTTTGGTACCGAAGTGACCCCGCTGAACCGGCGGTATCGAACGCCAAATATGGAACGGCTGGCGGCTTCCGGCTTGAAATTCACGCAAGCCTATGCATGCAGCGTCTGTTCACCAACTCGTGTCAGTCTGATGACGGGGCTGAATGCGGCGCGACACCGGGTTACTAATTGGACGCTGAAAAAGAACGCAACCAATGATCGCCCGCATCCGACATTGAAATTTCCGAAGTGGAACATGAATGGTCTGTGCCCCAACCCGGGTGTTGAAGGCACGGTCCATGCCAAAGCTCTACCGGCATTTTTAAAGGAGGCTGGCTACCACACGATCCACGTAGGAAAGGCTCATTTCGGGGCGACCGGAACTGCCGGGGCAGATCCTCGAGGCATTGGCTTCGATGTCAATATAGGAGGCCATGCCGCAGGAGGACCGGGAAGCTATCTTGGAAAGCAGAACTTCAGTGCTGCGTGGCGCAATGGCGACCGAATATGGGATGTCCCTGGGCTTGAGAAATACCAAGGCCAAGACATTTTCCTGACAGAAGCTCTTACGATCGAATCCATTGCCGCCATGGACCAAGCCATTGATCGAGCAAAACCGTTCTTCTTATACTTGTCACACTACGCTGTTCATGTTCCGTTCGCAGTAGATCATCGGTTCTACCAGAGCTACCGGGGGCAGGGCCTGGAACACATCGAGGCCATGTATGCTGCAATTGTAGAAGGCATGGACAAATCACTCGGCGACATCCTCGATCACCTGGAAAGCCGTGGGATCAGCAAGAACACCATCGTTCTGTTCATGTCAGATAATGGCGGTCTGAGTGCCAGCGGAAGGGGTGGTAACAAGCACACCCACAACAAACCGTTGTCAAGTGGAAAAGGTTCCGCACATGAAGGGGGAATTCGGGTTCCGATGATTGCGTCTTGGCCAGGAATCACAGCACCAGGATCGCAAACCGACCACCCCGTCATCATCGAAGATTTCTTTTCAACGATCTTGGAAATTGCCGGCATCAAAAATCCCGAACAGATCGGCGGCGTAATCGATGGCATCAGCTTTACCAATACATTGCGTGGCAACATTGAATCGACCCAATCTGAACGCCCGCTGCATTGGCACTTTCCCAACCACTGGGGTCCCAAGGGTCCGGGAATAGGACCTTCCAGCGCGATCCGCCGCGGCGACTGGAAGTTGATTCATTACTACGATGGTCGTTCGACAGAACTATTCAACCTGGCGCTAGATATCGGCGAGTCCAAGAATCGGACACGGCAGAACCCTAAGATTGCAAAAAGCCTAGCCGCTGAATTACGCAAATTCCTCACGGACTGCGAAGCACAATACCCGCTGAAAAAAAGCACGGGTAAAGCGACAACCATCCAACTGCCCCGAAACTGAAGATCGACCTGAACCAGCGGCAATCCGAAACAGCACCACAAAATTCCGAACGCAAGGTGATTATCAAACTTTACGAACGATTCTGCAAACAGCAACTGATTATCCCAAGGAGCAATGGTGCTAAATGCGGAACAGTGCCTTCGAGTGTTTAGGTTCACGGATTATACTGAGGACCTACGAAACGATCTTTAACAACCGACACCGCCCGGACCATGCCACAATTTGTCACCCCGCGAGGGACACGCCGATCATTTTTGCGAGCCGGTAGCACGTTACTCGCAGTTCCTTTTTTGGAAACGCACGCAAAGTCGCAAGATTTGGCAGCCAGCCCCCCCAAACGCGTGTTGTTTTTGGGTGGTGGATTCGGGTTCACCAAAGACACTTTTTACCCAACGAGCGCGGGGCGTTTTTCCGATATCGGAATGACAGAGGGACTCACGCCCCTGAAACGACATCAGAACGACATTTCGATGGTCACCAACCTGACCAACATGGGGGCCAGCAATCCTCACGGTGGCAGCCTGTCCTACCTGACCGGCGCCAATGTTGCGGGCACATCGGGCAAAAGGTTCCACAACTCTGTCTCATGCGATCAAGTGCTGGCAGGCCACCTCGGCACGGACACACGTTTTGCGTCACTCACTCTCTCCGCAAATGAAGCTGACGGCAATTCGAACTCGGGTCACGGCGGAGGTCTTTCTCTGGCCTGGGATGAGTCAGGAAATCCGATTCCTGGGATCGCCCGCCCCATCGACTTGTACTACACGCTATTTGCCAATGCCAAGGATTCCAAGGAAGAGCTTAGCGCCCGACTAAAAAAACGTCAGAGTATTCTCGACATTGTGCGACTAGACGCGAACGGTATCAAACGCACTCTCAGCAAAACTGACAACCTCAAGCTGGACGAATACTTCACCGGCGTACGTCAGGTTGAAAAAGGCCTTGAGCGACAGGCACAATGGGCAGACATCCCGAAGCCGCAAGCTCCCATGGACGCACCACCGGAAGGCATCTCAGGTGAAGAAGCGATCCAACTGATGTACGACATGATGATTGTTGCCCTGCAAACAGACGCAACCCGTGTGATCACATATCGTCAACCGGTAAGTTCAGTATTGACGGGGATGGGAATCTCACTCAAGGCACACTCGTTGAGCCACTATGGATTTTCAGAACCACGAACTCAAGCTTCACGCCAACGCGACAAGAAGTGCATGTCGCTGTTCGCGAACTTCCTCGACCGTCTGAAAGAAGCGACCGACAAAGATGGCAGTCGCCTGTTTGACAATTGCATTGTCAGCTACGGGACCAATCTTCGATCAGGTCATGAGTTAAAGAACATCCCTGCGCTTTTGTCGGGCGGTGGAGCCAAAGACATCCAGCATGGCCGCAATATCGTTTTGCCTGAACAGGATACACCTCTAGCGAATTACTGGCTCACACTCATGCAACAAGCAGGCATGGAAATCGACACATTCAGCCACAGCACCGGCATCATTCCTGAATTGGTCAGACCGCGAGCGTGATCCACAACACCTCGTTCAGCTCGCCCCCGATTCCATCAGCTGGGTTCAGTCGCAACGAGGAAAATTAAACTAACCCTAATCTCTTGTAACCAACCAAGTCATTCATGCAAAATCGTTTGCAAATCTTCGTCGCTGCACTCATTGCGTTCCTAGCCCAACAAACGCACGCTCAACACCAAACCGTCAACGAGTCGCTGAATCTGAAAGAGAATCTACAGCCTTTCATCAAGTCTTACTGCATGGACTGCCACGGCACCGATGCACAAGAGGGACAGGTAAGATTTGACCAAGTTTCCTGGCAGATCGACAACAACGATACTGCTCAACGTTGGCAGGATGTTCTTGACCAGCTGAACGGCGGTGACATGCCTCCCCGCGAAGCGAAACAACCTTCAAATGGCGAACTCGCTGCTGTGCTCGAGCAACTCACCAAAACTCTTTTCAAAGCGCGGCGTCGCCTCACTGACAACGGTGGTGAAATTCGCATGCGGCGATTGAATAAGCGTGAGTACTCGAATACGATCCGATCTCTATTTGGTTTTGATGTCGCGTTGGATGACATTCCGGATGATGGCGAGATTGAAACCTTCGACACCGTCGGCACAGAGCAATATTTCACATCCATGCACCTCGAGGCGTATCTGGAACTGGGCAACCGAATCGCAGCTGAAGCGTTAAAATTCAACACTCAGCGAAGACGCGATTCGAAAATTTCCCACACCGAGCCAGAAACACGCGTCAATAAAAACATGCGCAAAAAACTTGCCGATCTAGACAAAAAAATGGCAATGAAAAAAGCTGGCAAGACGTGGAAGGAAATGGGGTTCAAGGATGAGGGCGAAATGGAAATCATCTTTCGCCAATGGGATTCACGCGCTGAATTACCGCGCCGTTATTTGCAATACCCGTTAGTTGAGTCCGGGGTTTACAACTGCGACGTTGCAAAATGGGTAAGTATTTCACAGCACATCGACATTCGTGGCGACTATCTGATTCGGATTCATGGCGGTGTTGTCGGAGAACCGCATGAACTCAGGAGCATCGTCCGTCTGTGGGACAAAAATCGAATTCGTGGCACTTTGAAATTGACTGGGACGACACAAAAACCAGCGACTGTTTCGATGACAGCGAGACAACCCATGGGTCGTTTCCAACTCGGCGCTAACATTCGCGAGAACGTACCAGAGAACACGATCAACGCGATGCGGGGTTATGTGAACAAACTTGAAGGCTCGGGTGAACGCACTGACCCACGCGCAGCCATCTGGATTGACTGGCTGGAAATCGAAGGGCCTTTTTACCCCGAGCAGCGACCAGACTTTGAGAAAATCCTGTACCCAAATACAGAGACAGGTGGTAAGAGTGAATTGCTACGACGGGACGACAAAGCACTCGAACTGATCAAGCAATTTGCATTCGAAGCGTTTCGTCACCACACGCCCGAACCCGACTACCTGAATGAGTTGCACAAACTGTTTCAAAGCAATCGCAAGAAGGGGCTTAGCTACAACGAGGCCATCACCGAAGTCATGGGAATCATCATGGCATCACCCGGTTTCCTATTTCTGCAGGAAGATTCAGGCGAGCGAAACCAAGCCACAGGCACCAGCCCGACAAGTGCCAAACGCAGCAAATCGAACACTCGACTTAAAAATCGAGAACTGGCAATTCGCCTTGCGTATTTTCTATGGAGCCTGTCTCTTATACAC
>CAJXTM010000117.1 GCA_913061385.1 uncultured Rhodopirellula sp.
GAGATCAGCCTCGGTCTCGTGGGCTCGGAGATGTGTATAAGAGACAGACCTACAGTTGCTCTAGTTGCCCATCTTGATACGTCCCCTGAAGCACCGGGTGATGATGTCAAGCCTCAGGTTATCCGATCATATTCCGGGGGCGACATCAGATTGGCTTCCGGGAGCATCATTGATGTAGCTTCATGCCCTGCCCTTGAGTCCATGCAGGAGATGACCTTGGTCACAACCGATGGGACGACCTTATTAGGTGGCGATGATAAGGCTGGTGTTGCAATCATCATGGAATTCGTGGCGACGTTGGTTGAGAATCCTCACCTGATGCATGGACCTGTCAAAGTTCTATTCACATGCGATGAAGAGATTGGCCGAGGTACTGATAAAATTGATCTGGAAAAACTAAACGCTACCGTCGCCTATACACTGGATGGCGGTGGCGCTGCAGTCATCGACGAAGAGACCTTTTCTGCAGATGCAGCAATCGTGCATTTTGTAGGGCACAACATTCACCCTTCCATTGCCAAGGATCGAATGGTGAATGCTGTCAGAGCGGCTGCCGATTTTGTGGCGAAGCTACCTAGAGAAACCTGTTCGCCTGAGACCACGGACGGACGAGAAGGGTTCATCCATCCGTACACGATAGAGGGTGGTGTTGGAGAAGCGACAGTAGAGCTGATTTTGCGGTCGTTTGAATCAGTTGATTTAAAAACCTATGCAGAGCAACTTCAGGCAGTCGCAGACGTAGTGGTGCAGTCGCTGCCGGGTTTGAAAGCGAACGTGAAAATCGTACGGCAGTATCGGAATCTGCGAGATGGTTTGGGTGACTTGCCCGAAGCTGTGACACTCGCAAAGCAGGCTTTTGACAATCTGGGTATCGAATACAAAAGTGAAAGTATTCGGGGTGGCACCGATGGCAGTCAACTAACTGAAAAAGGACTGCCGACACCAAATCTATCCAGCGGGCAGCACAACATACACGCCGTAACAGAGTTTGCCTGTTTGGACGAAATGGCTGCGGCGGTTGAGCATCTAGTCGAGCTGATGTCACTGTGGAGCCAATACAGGAGCTGATTTGAATCGACCCGACCGCGATGGTTCGCGTGCTTACAGCCTCATCCTTGACGGCGTGAAGTACGCCAAGATCATTCAGCCGGCGATGTCCAGCCGGCTGACGGTAAGTGCTTCTGAAGCTGCTGAAATGGTTGCCTCAACATCAGGTTGACCATGCTTGGCGGACCCCGTGTACACCAGCAGGTTGGCTGCCATTCGAGCGACACCTGCATGATGGGTATGCCCGCACAGAACGATCACTTTGCACTCGGGTCTCTGCCGACTGAATTCCATTAGCGTGTTGCCAACTTGGCCCGCTACAAAAAAAGGCGCCCAATTGTCGTCGGTGGTTTTGCCTTCGTACCAGCAAGCCTCTCGAAATGGAGGTGCATGAGTTAGCACAAGTACATGCCTGGCATCAGGAGGCAGTTCGACCAGTTTAGTCTGCAAGCGTTTTGCGGAGGCACCGCCGATGTGCTTAAGCTGTTGTTTCCAAGCGAATTCGCCCGCGGCTTTGAAGTCACCAATGCGTTCGAAGTCATTCAGGTGAATCGTCGATTCTTCGTAGTTACCGACTGTTCCATCGGCCCAACCATCCTCGCCCAAAAGATAAGTTCCTGTTGAAACTTGAAGAGCCGCAAGATCGGTCAGGTAATGCAATTGACCGGAATCGCGACATGCATGAATCACATCCTGCCGCGTGGCTTGGAAGGTGCTTTCATAGAAGTCATGATTGCCCAGTATAAAATAGACGGGCAAGTTGCTTTCGCTGGCGATGCGTTGCAATTGTCGAACAACATCATCACCCTCAGAGATATCGCCGGTAATCACCAAGCCGTCGGTATCCAGCGAAGAGATCTTCTGAATCCACTGCTCCCACGCTCGGGTGGGAACAGAATTCAGGTGCAGATCGGTTGTCCACGCGAGACGCACAACTCAAGCCGTCGTTGAGATACCGGCTGCCGCCGCCAATGCCTCTGCCTTGTCTGTCTGCTCCCAGGTGAAACCCTCACCTTCACGACCGAAGTGACCGCCAGCTGTTGTTTGGCGGAACACTGGGCGTCGCAGTTCGAGGTGCTCGATGATTCCTCGCGGTGTCAAAGGGAAATGTTCGCGAACGAGTTCACACAAACGGGCATCATCAATCTTGCCAGTTCCCTCGCTGTCGACATGGACACTGACTGGCTCAGTGACCCCGATGGCATAAGCGAGTTGAACTTCGCAGCGTTCGGCCAAGCCAGCTGCCACGATGTTCTTTGCAACATACCGGGCCATGTAAGCAGCAGAGCGATCAACTTTGGTTGAGTCCTTGCCACTGAAAGCACCACCGCCATGACGGCCCCATCCGCCGTATGTGTCGACAATGATTTTTCGACCCGTCAAGCCACAATCACCATGGGGGCCACCAACAACAAACTTGCCGGTTGGGTTGATGTGATAATTGATATCACCCTTGTCTAGTTCGGCAGGTAGCGAAGGCTTGATCACATGCTCGGTAATGAATTCCCTGATCTCTTCGTTGGACACATCAGGGCAGTGTTGTGCGCTGACAACGACTGTGTCGATCCGAACAGGAGTATTGCCCTCATATTCGACCGTGACCTGACTCTTGTTGTCAGGACGCAGCCAATTCACTTCTTTGTTGAATCGAGCATCGGTGATGCGATTGATGATCCGATGTGAAAGAGCGATCGGTAAAGGCATCAGCTCAGGAGTGTCTTTGCACGCATAGCCGAACATCAGCCCTTGATCGCCGGCTCCAATTTCTTTTCCGGCGGCATCGTCAGAATCAACCCCTTGAGCGATGTCAGGGCTTTGGGTGTCGAGCGAAACCATCACGGCACAGGTGTCACCGCAGATTCCCATTTGATCATCGGTATAACCCACTTCATTGATTACTTCACGCACAACATCGGAGTAGCTGACTCGAGCGTTGGTAGAAATTTCGCCAGCGATGATCGCCATACCAGTGGTGACCATCGTTTCGCATGCCACGCGACTGTTGGGGTCTTGTTCCAGCAGTGCGTCAAGAATCCCATCGGAAATACGGTCCGCCAGTTTGTCAGGATGGCCCATGCTGACGGATTCGCTAGTAAACAGATATCGAGCGTTGCTCACGACGGGATTCTCCAGGCTCTGCCACCACAGGGGTGGAATTGGTTTCCGAAATTTGTACAGCCATAAATTAGTTGGCAAATGCCCTTCTGAGAAGCGTCCTCAACGCCTTGTTTGTCCATATCCGCGCACTTTTTGGTGAAATGGGTTAGAACAGTGGGTGCCATGGAACCGCTTGAAATCTCTTCGACTCCCACCGTGAACGCTGAATTAGCGGAAATGGTGCCCCCTGAACGGACAGGGTCTGCCCTGCTGATGTCGGTGATTTTGCACGTCATTCTGTTCACCACATTGGGGCTGTTTTTGTCCCAAACCCCTCGTGGGACCGACGCAGCTGAGGATCGACCCGTGGGTATCGCGTTGGTACATCGCCTGCCAGATCGTGATCGTTATCAGGAGATCAAGGAGGAGGTCGAACAGCAAAAAGACGTTGCCACGGATATGGCTTCCAGCTCAGCCGCTTCCTCAGCAGCACCACCTGCGGACCTGCTCCCACCGTTAGACTTGCCGGGTGTACTTGAATCAATGCAGTCCATTCCTGCGCCCGTTTCCGGTGATGGCTTGGCCGGCCAGACTGTATTGTCGGGGGACGCTTTTTCGACCGGAACAGGGGTTCAGCGTGCAAATGACTCCTCCGAGGCAACCACCATGGTGTTCGGAGTGTCGGGGAGTGGTTCGCGGTTTGTCTATGTGTTTGATCGCTCAGACAGCATGAATGGTTACGGCGGTAAGCCGTTAAGGGCTGCCAAGTCTGAATTGATTCGTAGCTTGAGAACACTTACAGATCGCCAGAGTTTTCAGCTTATCTTTTACAACGACAAGCCAAAGCCGTTTCAACTTTCGGGTGTTCCGGACCAGTTGTTTTCGGGCGAGAAGTCTTATGTTGCTCTCGCAGAGAATTATATTCGTTCGATTTCTGCTTATGGTGGCACCGAGCATGAGTCGGCCTTGAAGATGGCTCTGCGGATGTCACCTGATGTTATCTTCTTTTTGACTGATGCGAGGATTCCTCGATTGTCGGGCAGCGAATTGCGAGAGATCAAAAATCTTGCGGATGCCAGTGGTGCGACGATTCACACCATTGAGTTTGGTGCTGAGCCGGCCGCTCCAACTGATACGTTTCTACGAGATCTCGCAGCGCAAAACCGAGGACAGTATCAGTACGTTGATATCCGCAGCTTAGGCACGGTTCCTTTCAGTCCCCAACCTGCAGCTGACCCAGATTCGCCATGATCTCGATCAAGAAGAATGTGAATTTCATGCGACGGCGATTGAGCAGGGTTTTGGTCGTGAAAATTCGGTGTTTGCGTTTGAGGCGAGCGACAACTCTTGTGTTTCCAATTGTTCTTTTAAATATCATTCTGGATTGGGCGGGGGCTGCAGATCGCATTTGGTTGGAACCAACCCCACCCACAGTCGTGCAGGGTGATTGGTTTCCGCGGACCATTGAAGTTTTTTCTGGTCGCGTTGCAGCGTTTGATTCACAACGATTGCGCGTGGTTCGTGAGGGCCAGGGCTCAGAGATGGTGATTTCGGCAGCACGAGTGTTGTGGATAGAGCCAGATCAGGTTTCTGTTCTCGAAACGAACATGATCAGTCTCTTCAAACAGCGTGAATACGCAAAGTCACTTTCTGGATTGCCAGATGCGTTGCAAAATCGTCCTGCAGTATGGCGCCAGCAATGGCTCACCATGTTATCGGCGAACAGCGCGTGGAAAAGTGGCAGAGCTTCGATTGGTTTGGAATTAGTGGGTCAGTTGGATCGACGACCACTGCCTGCCATGGTGCTCGCATGGCTCCCGATCGCATGGGAAAATGGAGCTCAGCCAGCAACGGTGGTTCGTGCCGCAAATGAAAGATTGCAGGATCCTTCAGCAGCGGTGCGGCTAGTGGCAGCAAGTTGGTTGCTCTCGTCAACCGATCGTAAGCAAGGGCTACAGGCCATCAAGGAATTAGTGAAAGATTCCGAGACATCAAACGAAATCTCGCAACTCGCTCGAATACTGTCGTGGCGAGTTACACCACCACCCCAGGTTGCCGCTTTGCGGACCGAATGGGAAAAGCAAATCGATGCCTTGCCAATGGCGATCCAGACGGGTCCAACCCGTTTACTGATGAACAAATTGCAGACGTCAGGCCAAGCAGAGGAAGCGAAACGCTTAAAGTTGTCATTGGAGCTGACTCCAATTTATGGACTTAAACAGGTGGTTATTGATCCGATTAATCAGTAACTCCGGCAGGCCGTGAACTTAGTAATTACGGGGAGTCTTACCGACACTTATGTCTATCGGGGCTTGCGGTACCTGATGCCTTGGACGCTACGATTCGTTTGGCACGCGGTTGTTCACGGTTAATGCAGTTGAGCCCCGTCTTGCACAGAGATGCACTGGTTCACTGCGGGATGCTCAAACGCTGATCAATTGTAGAGTGAGGGTCTTCCCACCGAACTGGTTGGCGGGGGAGCCTCCCAAACGCTAAATTCTGCCCAGACAGGTAAGTGGTCAGAAACCTGCAGTGCCTGTTCGCGGCTTAGCCCGAGGTTTTGTTCCAGGTCGTAGACTCCCCAGCGACCCGTGTATTCGCGTGTTGCTTGGCCTAGAAACAAGATGTTGTCGTAGGATTTGCTTTTGCGTGTGTTGGTCGTGACACCGCTGACAGTCCATTGCATGCCGGGGATTTTTCCAAGTCTACCCAACTGTTTTTCACTTGCATTAAGGTCACCTAAGAGAATGACATCGTCCTCGTCAGCTCGGGCCTTTTGCATAACCTGAAAAACATCGGCAAGGGCATCTACCTCTTCCGGCACGTCATCAGGATCGGTGTGAATGTTCACCAGCCAGAATGTAAATGCTTGGCTTGGTGATTGAGTCCTTGCACGGAACCGAGTGACGAACGGTTCACGATGTAGCAAGTCCTTCGGGTCATTGACCGTGCCTACTGACGATGGATCATGTTCAACCGTGTTTGTGTTGAATACATAGGTGTACTGTTCTTTGCTGTTGCTGCGACCAAGTCTGGGACCAATTACAAAGTTGTATCGGCTGCCATTGGCATTAACTGCAGCAACTAAATCAGGAATCACATTGTCTGCTTTCGCACGGACTTCCTGAATCGCGACGAGATCGAATTGGCGAATCACATGCGCCAAAAGTTCCTTCATACCCGGCTTCGATATTTTTGATTGCCCTAGCACCTGAATATTGAAACTTGCGATCAACAGATTTCCATTGCTTTGTCGTCCGGCAGCCGCATTCGCGTTGACTGTACCCTGTTGTTGTCCGTTGGCCGAATGCTGTGCCGAAGCGAGTCGGCCGGTCACCGTGGATGCCCCACCATTTCTAGGTGATTGATTGCTCAGCAGGCTGTTGGCCGATTCCGTGAGAAGCGTTCCACTGCCAGCAACGACATCTTCTCCCGTCGTGGTCAGTTTCGCGATCATGGGACCAATGATCGGTATGTTCGGTTTTAGGTAACCGGTGATTCCACCACTCGAAATGCCGCTGAAGAGTAGCCACATAAATAATGAAAATTTGGATTTCTTGCGAGCCATGCCAGGCCTCCATGCCCGTGATCGCGGTTTGCAATGTGATGCGTTCTAGATTGAAATCTGCTGCAATGATTTGCTCGCAACACGTGAGAGCCGTGGCTCTGGTGATTGCGCAGCGTTTTGTAGTGCCACGATTGCTTGGGAGGAATCTGCATGCATGCGTCCAAGGCTCCATGCTGCTTTTTCCTGCAAGGACAGGTCGCTCGATTGTTCCAATAAATCTGTAATCACTCGTTGGTGAACAGCTGCATCGGGGCCCGCGCGACCCAATAGGGTGACTGCCCAATAAGCTGTTAGTGGTTCTTGTGATTGTGCCAGACTCAGTAGCGAATCAATTACCGAGGCGGGAGGTGGTCCCAGGTCTTCGAGCGCAGCAACTGCCCAGTTGCTGATTTCTTCGATGTCGCCACATGCAGCAGTGAGTTCAATCGCCGCGTAGGCGGCGTCCGGCCCCTGTTGAGCAAGATGTTCCGCTGCTTCGGCACGCTCACGTGGAGTTCCACGCATCAGTTGGTGAAGCGTTGTAGCGGAAGTCATCTGCTGGGGCTCATTCAGTAGTTTTGTTGTCATACAACTTTTTGCTGTTATCTCGTTTGGAAGAGTAGAAATTCCAGCTAAATAACGATAACACGATAGGTAATTAGTGGAATCTGCTAGTTGCAACAAGATCCACCTGCGGCAATTCCACAATTCGGACTGACTTCGTTGGCCAGCATCGCTGTGGAATGGTGAGATTCATTCAAATAGGTAGAGACGCCTGTTTTGGTGGTCTTTTCGTCAGTTCGGTCAAGAAGAATACTCTTCCCCTATTGCCGCACTTTACCTCCCGAATTTTTTCTGCAATGAGTGGATTTACTGTAGGGCTGATTTGGTCCAAACGTCTGATCTGCTATCGTGAATCACTAGTGTTTCACGACATCGTTGGGATACGGCATCTGCAAGGCTGCCGGCCGGCAGCGGCCGCGTTTGGTAGGTTCGTATTCTCAGAGTTGGATGGGGTTATGCGGCCTCAGCATGGTTGCTGCCGCATTTTATTGTTCGCCGAAATCCACACCACATTACACTTGAGGATTTTTCGATGACGACGATCTTTTCAAAAATCATTGCAGGTGAGATTCCTGCTGATGTTTTGTACGAAGATGAACTTTGCCTTGCGTTTCGTGATATTAACCCGAAGGCACCTACGCATTTTCTTGTGATACCCAAAAAAGAAATAGTTTCGCTGGCTGAATTATCTGATGAGGATGAATCGATTGTGGGACGTTGTGTGCGAATCGCAGCCAAGGTTGCTGAGGCCGAGGGATTGGGAGGTGGTTATCGTCTCGTTGCGAATACTCGGGAGGACGGTGGCCAGGAAGTCATGCACTTACATTTTCATGTTCTGGGTGGTCGTAAACTTGATTGGCCACCGGGATGAGGATCGACAGAGTAGCCCTCATCAATTCAGTTTCCCGTTTCGGTGCTTGATGACTAATTTTGAATACTTAACGCCTGTCTCTTATACACATCTCCGAGCCCACGAGACCGAGGCTGATCTC
>CAJXTM010000118.1 GCA_913061385.1 uncultured Rhodopirellula sp.
CTACACGTAAGGAGTCGTCGGCAGCGTCAGATGTGTATAAGAGACAGGATCAGTACTTTGGAACAGATGTCCCGAATTGGCCTCCTTATTGTTTCATCGAAAATGATCGCACCGTGGGTATTCCATCTGTTTATCTGCCCAAACGTCTGGTTGGGAATAACCAGGCGAGCAAGCAGGGGCCCGCGTTGAAAGATTGGACATTGGAACCAATTTTACCTGCACTCGGAAATCGGGCAGAGCAGTACCTTCAATCACGGTCCGATTCAGAGACGCCATTTTTGATGTACATGCCTTTGACTTCACCGCATACACCTTTATCCGTCAATGATGGTTGGAAGGGAAAAAGCGGGCTTGGGCTGTATGGTGATTTTGTGATGGAAACGGATGCCATTGTTGGTCAGGTCCTAGACGCTCTCGATGACGCAGGGTTGGCCGACAATACGCTAGTGATTTTCACTAGCGACAATGGCTGTGCGCCCTATATCGGTGTCGCGAAGTTGGAGCAGCAAGGTCATTATCCAAGTGGACCGCTTCGCGGTTACAAGGCAGACGCGTGGGAAGGAGGGCACCGCGTTCCTTTTATCGTACGATGGCCCGGGAAAGTACAGTCAGGAAGCGTTTGCGATCAATTGGTCCATCAGGCAGATTTAATCGCGACTTTAGCTGACATCACAGACGCTCCATTGCCTAAAGATCAGGGGGAGGACAGTTTCAGCATACTGCCATTGTTACAAGGGCATGCTGATCCAATTCGGACCACGTCGATCAGTTGTTCGATTCGCGGTGTTCCGAGTTTGCGAGATGGAGCCTGGAAATACATTGCGGCGCCGGGGTCAGGCGGATGGGGCAAGGGAGGTGATCAGAGTCAGGATCTGCAACTTTACTATCTTGCAGATGATTTGGGAGAAACCCGTAATCTGGCTGCTAAGGATCCCCAGCAACTCAAGAGCATGATGGATTTGCTGGAGAAACTGATCACAGACGGTAGAAGTACAAAGGGTCCGAAACACAGAAATGATGTACCAGTGAGAAGGTATCCGGCAAAACGATAAAGATCTGTGTGTGGGCTGGCAGAGTGCGGCTTGGAACAAGCTTCGCATGATTACATTGCAACGGTGGATAAACTGACTGCAAAATTGGGGTGCTCGCGGTTGGCCGCCACGAGATGTGCTTGCCTTGCATCACAAGCGGCTATCAGCGTTCCTCGATGATCGACCATCATTCATAGCAATGAAGATCGTTTCGGCCACAGGTGTCACGAGGGGACGTCCACTGGTAACCGTCGAGCTTCGTTAGGACTGGGACGACACGACGACACAATGAGAGTTGTGCTGAACTGTCAAAGTTTCTTCATTGCGACGACTATTGTGCCCCGCAAATCACGGATTTCCTCACGAAAATGAGCTAGACCGCGAGGGACTTACTCCGGCTTGTCAGTTATGATGGACTCGAGCATCCCGCACGATACTCGCTGCCTGCCTGATTTTTGATCCCACCTCAATACTGCTTATCTGGATGACGATGATTCTGCGCCCATCGCTCATGACGTTTGTCTTGATTTGCTGCTTGCATTGGCCTTGTTGCTGTCAGTCGTCTTCTGCTGCAGATATCTTGACCTATGAGCAGCATATTCGTCCGATCTTTCGGGCACACTGCTTTGACTGTCATGGAGCTACGAAGGATCTGGAAGGTGACTTGGATTTACGCCAAGTCAGACTGATGAAAAAAGGTGGATCCAGCGGGCCTGCGATCGAGTTAGATAACCCCACCGGCAGTTTGGTTTTAACCAGAATTCAAGAAGGTGAGATGCCGCCTGGAGAGGTTAAGGTATCGCTTGCTGAGATCGATATCATCACGCGTTGGCTTGCGCAAGGGGCATCCACGGTGCGACCTGAATCAGACAGGATTGGAATTGGGCTGGGCGTTACCCTAGAGGAACGTGCGCATTGGGCTTATCAACCCATCAGGCAGAACATCGTTGTACCGAACAAGTTGGTATCGGGGGGAACCGAGCGGGACTCATACCGCAACACCCTTGATTCGCTGGTGCAGTGGAAAATTGAAGAAAGCGGGCGTGGAGAAATTTTACCTGAGGCAGATCAGGCCACTTTGATTAAGCGAGCTTACTTTGACTTGCTTGGCTTACCACCGACACCGGAACAAATCAGTCGGTGGATTGCAGATTCGAGGAGCGATTGGTACGCACACTTGTTGACGCATCTGTTGGGCATGCCTGCTTACGGTGAACGTTGGGGGCGGCATTGGCTTGATATCGCTGGCTACGCTGATTCAGAGGGTTACACGATCAAGGATGTTGAGCGTCCGTGGGCTTGGAAATATCGTGATTGGGTGATTCGTTCGCTAAATGAGGACAAGCCATTCGACCAATTCATCACGGAACAACTCGCGGGTGATGAACTTGCGGGGCCACTTGAGGGCGATTTGACAGACAAACAAATCGGGTTGCTGACGGCGACTGGGTATTTACGAATGGCTGCGGATGGTACCGGTAGCGGTTCCAACGATGAGGCTGCGAGAAACAAGGTCATGGCCGACACTCTCAAGATCGTTGGTAGCTCATTATTCGGTTTGAGTGTGCAGTGTGCTCAATGCCACGATCATCGCTATGACCCCATTCCTCAATCGGACTATTACGCTCTGCGGGCGATCTTTGAGCCGGCTTTGGACTGGAAGGCCTGGAAAACTCCCAACGCGCGACGGGTCTCTCTTTACACGGCAGCTGATCGCGCCAAGGCAGCAGAGATTGAATCAGAGGCAATGAAGGTGACAGAGCAAAAAGCAGTCAAGCTGGCTGAGTTCATGGGGCAGGCGTTGGATGAGGAACTTGGTAAATACCATGAGCCACTGCGAAGTCAGTTGCGAACGGCATATCAGACGCCGGCAAAGGAACGGACAGCTGAACACCAACAGTTGTTGAAAGCTACGCCCAGCGTGAACATCACATCAGGAAACCTGTATCAGTACATCCCCGATTCAAAACCAAAATTGGCTGAGTTTGATGAACAGATAAAAAAAATACGCTCAGCTAAACCGGTTGAACAATTCATACGGGCATTGGTGGAGCCAGCCAATCATGTGACCCAGACAGCCCTTTTTCATCGTGGGGATCCAGCACAACCCCGACAAGTCGTGCCCCCGGGGGCGCTGACCGTTTTGGCGATCAGTGGCCATCGCTCCGAATTTGCCAGTGACGATTCATCGTTGCCGACGACCGGTCGGCGGTTGGCCTTCGCACGTTGGTTAACCAGCGAGAATAACCCGCTGCTGGCTAAGGTGATCGTCAATCGGATTTGGATGCATCATTTTGGGCGGGGATTGGTCGCTACCCCCGCCGACTTTGGGAAACTGGGAACGCAACCAGGCGATGTTCGGATGCTGGATTGGTTAGCTAGTCAGTTCATTGCTGGTGGTTGGAGTCTGAAGCAATTGCACCGCTTGATCATGCGATCAGCGGTGTATCGTCAGCGTGTAGGATCCAACGAATCTGGTTTTTACCAACGCAGTTTGCGACGTCTTGAAGCCGAAACCATTCGTGACCGTATGCTTGCTGCAAGTGGCACACTTGATGAGACACTTTACGGACCACCACTGAAAATTAAGGAAGATGATACAGGGCAGGTGATGGTTGACGGTAGCCAGTTTCGACGAAGCGTCTACATCCAGACACGCCGAAGTCGGCCGGTGGGTATGCTGCAGACCTTTGATGCACCTGTCATGGAAACAAACTGTGAAATCCGTCCGTCATCGACTGTGGCAACTCAGTCGTTGGTTCTTTTGAATGGGAAATTCATTTTGGAACAGGCGTCAAAGTTGGCAGATCGAGTGGCAAGAGATCCTGCTGAGCCAACCAGTTTGCAAATTGACTTGGCGTCGGAATTAGAGAATCGCAAGCCAATGTGGCAATACGGCTACGGTTGGCATGATCCCGCAGCAGAGCCGAAAACAACATTCCGTCCGCTGCAGCACTGGACCGGGACTCAATGGCAAGCCGGAAAGACATTACCGGATGCTGTTTTGGGTTACACGCTGTTGAACGCATCTGGAGGTCACCCAGGAAGTGACCGAAAGGCAGTGATTCGCAGATGGACATCACCCGCTGATGGTGTCGTCAAAATTACAGGCTCCTTGAGCCACCCATCAGAAAATGGTGATGGCGTGCGTGGTCGTATTGTCAGCAGTCAAGCAGGAAATACGCTCGGAGAGTGGACTGCTTACAACGGAACTACAGAAACGCTTGTCGATGCAATTCAAGTTGTGGCTGGTGAAACCGTTGATTTTATTACTGACTGCCGCGATGGGACGAATACCGATTCGTTTGGTTGGAACACGACCATCGTCTTGCGACAGAAAGACGGTACCGAGCAGTTGATTGTCTCTGAGAAGTGTTTTAGTGGAGAGGTTGCTACCAACGCTGGCTTGACCGGACAAATCATTCGAGCATGGGAGTTAGCGTACGGACGCCAACCTGACAACGATGAACTCGTGATCGCGTCAAGATACGTTCAGCACCAGTTGGCATTGCTTGAATCGTCCTCTGACCACCTACCCAAGGGCCGCACTCCTCTACAGCAGGCTGTGACTAATTTGTGCCATTCCCTGTTTGCGTCAAATGAGTTTTTGTATGTCGAATAGCTTTCTACGGATTCGGACCACAGGGATATTTTCCATGCAACGCCCATTGGGAAAGGTGGTGACGCGATGATTCATTCCCGACGCGCATTTTTGCAACAGCAGGCGATGGGGGTGGGGTCACTCGCCTTGGCATGGTTGCTTCAGCAGGAAAAAGCCTCTGCAACCTTAAAAAAGAGCTCGGCAGAGTCTGCTGCGTTTGATCTTCGCCCAAAGGTACCGCATCATCAGCCCAAAGCTAAGGCGATGATTTCACTGTTTCAGCACGGTGGACCATCACACATGGATCTGACCGATCCCAAGCCTGAACTCACCCGGTTTGACGGAACTGATTACAAAGGAGATGTCGGCTACAGCTTTGCAAACGAAGCCAGCAAGAAATTGATGGGAACACGCTGGAAGTTTTCCAAGTATGGAGAGTGCGGTACGGAGTTCTCGGAATTGCTGCCGGAAATCGGGAGTATCGCGGATGACATTTGCCTGATACGAAGCATGCATACTGGAGCGAATGGCCACGAGGTTTCCATCCGATATTTCCATGGTGGGATTCCGGGTGTCTTGGGCAGGGCGCACTTTGCATCGTGGCTACTCTACGGTCTGGGCTCTGAAACTCAGGATCTGCCTGCGTACATGGTGTTGACTGATCCGGGCGGTCATCCAGTGGATGGTATTAACAATTGGTCCAGTGGTTTTATGCCTGCCTTGTACCAAGGGACGGTTGTACGTCCGAAGGAGCCTCGGATTTTGAACTTGCAGGCACCAGCGCATCTACGGGGACGTCCACAACAGCAGAGTTTGAATTTCCTGCAGGCTCTGAATCGCCGTCATGCGGATCGATTTCCTGGTGCAGATGACTTGGAAGCCAGAATCGCCAGCTATGAGCTTGCTGCGCGAATGCAGACTGCTGCTCACGAGGCGTTGGATATTTCGAAAGAGACAAAATTGACTCACGAAATGTATGGGCTGAATGATGAAACCACGCGTGAGTATGGAACGCGTTGTTTGATCGCGCGGCGACTGGTGGAACGGGGGGTTCGTTTCGTTCAACTCTTTTTGGCGGGTCAGCCGTGGGATAACCATAGCAACCTTGGAACCACGTTACCAAGTGTTTGTCGCCGGACCGATAAACCTGCAGCGGCGTTGGTCAAGGATCTGAAGCAGCGAGGCATGCTCGACGAAGTCCTTGTTCACTGGGGAGGTGAGATTGGTCGTTTACCCGTAACACAGAATCAGGGTGCTCCCGAGAAGCATGGTCGTGATCACAATGGGCAGGGATTCAGTACCTGGCTTGCAGGGGGTGGGATAAAACCCGGCATGGTTCATGGAGCAACGGATGACTTAGGTCACCGTGCCGTCGAGAATGTCGTGACCCCTAATGATTATCAGGCGACATTGATGCATCTATTTGGTTTGCAGTGGGACAAACTTGTGTTTGATCATTCAGGACGTGAAGAAATCATCACTGCTGGGCGAAATGCGAAGGTGGTCAAACAGATTCTCAGTTGAGAAATTGCCCATCCATGCCAAGTCAAGTTCATTCTTGATTGATGAACTGAAAGGAGTACAGGTCGCTGTTTCGAATGGAAAAATGTAGTCGGACGGCGCGACCGGTTAAAGCTTGCAGGGAGGCATTTTTCTTCCATGACACCTGCTTGGAAATCGAGTCTCCCTGACAGGGATCGCAATCGTTGAGCGAAAAGCCCGGGATTGGATTGCCATCAAGATCTTGGATTTCTGCTGCGATGAATCCCTTTTCGCCTGTGACCAAATTCAATTCCAGGGTTTTGCCATCGAAGATGATGGAACGCGTGGTCAGGTGTCCTGGGTTTTTCCCAGCGTGCGCTGAAACAAAACCATCCACTCGATATGTGAAACGCCGCACCCGACTATCGGGACCTGTGTAATACGCTTCTGTTGCATACACCGAGTACTCATCATTGTTTTCAGGTAGTTGAACCAATCCCCAAGCCATGTAATTACTGCGATTTCCCTTCCGGTCTTTGGGAGCCGTTTCTGGGATGACGGGTTCCGCCCAGCGTTTGAAACGAAGTCCATCACGACTGGCCATCATGACGGGTTCGACGCGCTGACCCTCATCGGGCAGGTAACGTGTTGGGAAGCCAATGAAAAAGTGAGGGGCTCGCGGATAACGTTGTATGGCGTTGGTATAGAGGTGTTCCCGTTTGGCTTCGGTATATTGCAACCCAATTGGCTTGGTCCAATTCACGAAGTCGGGCGACGTACACACCATGATGTCGCGGATGCCTTGATTGAACCAACGGTGGTAGTCGCGGTACTGCTTTTCGAGCGGATCATAGAAAGCGAGATTTTGTGAGTCAAAGGCACCTTCGGTGATGACGGGAGTATCCCGCATCAGTTTCCAGTGCAGGCCGTCAGCTGATTGAAATGCAAAAAGTCCATGCTGTGAGGACTTGTCGCCTTTTTTAAGGGATCGTCCGCGAGCGAGTGCCTTGTATTTGGCGTCGGGTTTGCATTTCGGATTGGTGTCTTTGAATGGGGTGAAATTGTGTGTTCCGACACCATCCCAGACGATGTTGTTGGCAGTCGATCCATTGAACTCACAAATCCCAAGCTCAGGTTTTCTCCAGTGAATTCCATCATTGCTCTCTGCATAACAGACAACTTCGGGGTGCGTT
This sequence comes from uncultured Rhodopirellula sp., assembly GCA_913061385.1. Taxonomy (GTDB): domain Bacteria; phylum Planctomycetota; class Planctomycetia; order Pirellulales; family Pirellulaceae; genus Rubripirellula. The sequence continues at coordinate 7,308 of CAJXTM010000118.1, forward strand.
GCCTGCTTCGCTTTTTCGTCCCAATGTGACCCGCGATAGTACATCCGATACTTCTCGCCATCCTGAAAAATTGTGTAGTAAGCGCAGGTATTGCCTTCCCATGGTTTGTCGGTCACCAGAACAACTTCTTGTGGCTCAGCTTGGTGAAGTTGAAAAGTAATCCCCTCTGTCGCATGAACCAAATGATCATCCACAAACAGTTCACGCTGCTGCCCAATGTCGACCGGTGCTTCGCCGTAACTTGTTGGCGAGTGAAAAGACACCAATATCGGTAAAGTCAACAGAAACAAAGATCGGATCATGGTGCCCTGTCGGTTGAGAAATGGGTAGCTGGAACGACCGCACGTGGTGGTTTAGTCATGTTTCTTTTGGATGTGAAAATCAACGGTGATCGCTGTCCCTGCTCAGGGCAGGGTACATTATAGGTTCGACTCCAACGCTTTGAATTCGGGTCAAAATCGGTTTGCCAAAAGTCGTTGCCGTGGACATTTTGGTCCAGAGATTTTCCGTCGATGGTGAGATTGTAGCCGCTGTGTGATGTCAAATCATGGATGGTGACAGGAACGTACCCAAGACCGCCTGAAAATGTGAAAGCTGCCTTTCCATTCTCGGCAGGGGATTTGGATGGCAGGGGATTTGGATGGCAGGGGATTTGGATGGCAGGGAACAGACCAGTGAGTCGTCCAGTTGTTACTTTTACATTTCGCTGATTTCCCTTTGCTTGACGATGAATCATCTGCCAGGAATTGGCTTTCCAATTCAAGGCACGACGAAGATTGTTGTCTGGTCCGTAATCGTCATCAGCACGTATCGGCAGAATAACGTGCTCGATGGTTGAGTCCCCTGAGGGAATCACCTGCAATCCCGGTCGGGCCGCGAGTATCAACTGTCTCTTATACACATCTGACGCTGCCGACGACTCCTTACGTGTAGA
>CAJXTM010000119.1 GCA_913061385.1 uncultured Rhodopirellula sp.
TACACGTAAGGAGTCGTCGGCAGCGTCAGATGTGTATAAGAGACAGGTCGAAAAATGGGGCGGCTACTGAGTACCAGAAATCGGTTGCTCTGTCGAAGGCGGCAAATTGCGCAAGACGCACGAAAAATCCCGAACAGGCAGCTGCCTTTGTGCATTTAGTGCCGGTTGAAGCCATAGCGATGACCGTCCACATGCAAAATCTTATTGCTGAGCGGCAGTGGCCTGCACTCATTCATCAATTCGGCAACAAGGACTTGTTGGGCTTGCCGTTTACGCAGATTGGTGCAGCCGCTGTTGCGCGTGGACAGGCTTATTACGTTCTAAAATCTGGTAAGAAAGCAGATGCGGATTTTCGGCTGGCATTGAAATTCACTTCTGATACACGGCAGCGAATGAGCATTCTAAGAGCGATGGCCCAAAACAGCGAATTGGTTTTGCAGAACGATGCTTTGGCAATGCAAGCCTACCGGAAGATTGTTAATTCCAAGACCAATACGGGCAGCGCGGAATTCTTCACCGGGCTTCAGGGAGTTGCACGACTGTTGAGTCGAGGCGGAGATCATCGGGGAGCGTTGGAGGTCTTCAATCGTGTCGATATCAACACGCTTGCTGGAAGTTGGCGGGCAGCGATGCGGCTTTCCTATGGCCAGACACTGCAGGCAGCAGATCGCAAGGTCGAAGCGTCCCAAGCATATCGTGAAGTGCTGACAGATGGGAAAGCATCAGAATCTCACCGACGGCGTGCCGAAGAAGCGATCGCAGCTTTACAATCAGCTGAATGAAGATGCTCGATGTGGGTTCTTTGCATTGCATTGCATTGCATTGCATTGCATTGCAGTCGCGGAGCATACCTCCTGTAGAAACGATGGCATTTCAGCCCGACGGAGGCCAGCAGAACATGCGATCGAAATGATGCAAGCGAGTTGTGCCAGCTCAAGTCAGTTGCATGGGTTTTACCACTTGAAAAAATACTCAATGATCGTGATGGAGGTTACCGCATTGAATACCAGTCCTGATAAAATGCCGAAAACCAATGCTGGCCAGATTGTTGATCTTTCTTTTTTGCGATTTAGCATGCAATAGCAACCGCTAAATACGAAACAGGTTAGAACGCTCGGCAGAGTGGTGACAAAAATGAATATCAATTCCAATATATCCAGACCGCGAGTTCTTCTGAACTCTAGCGGCGTGGCGCTGATGAGTAGGAACACCCAGACAGGTACCGCTGTGATTCCCACGATCAGGCTCGGGATGTAGGAAAACGTGAACACCCGGACAAGGCGAACTGGTCTGGGGAACCCCGGCGGGTTCACGGAGTTTGTCGCTTCTATAGAGTTTCGCTCAGGTTTGGATATGCTGGCTAGCGGTTCACCCTTTGGCGAGACATACGGATTGTTGTTGTTTTGCATGTCACTAAGACAAAAAAAGCAGGGCGGACTTAGCCAACATGAGGCGAATGAACAGACACGCCGATGCCAGCATATGGGCGTGTCTTTTTAAGATCATGGTTGGATTGCAGCAAGAACGAGGTGATCCATTGTGGGTTGCCGCAAGGAAATCGTGTTCACTTAGTTCACGGCAGCTAAAGCCACCAGTGCTTTCAAGCGTACCGGTTCGGTAGCCTCAACTTTGGCTACAAAGCCGCGTTTGTGGGCAAAGCGTACATCGTCCTCGGGTTCAATCAGTGAAAAATTCAATCGGGGACAGTCTTCGTAGGTGGTTAGACCATAGCCTTCGCCCCTGCGATCTGGATAGATCAAGGCGTGGACGTGGTCTTGTTGTTCTTGTTCAGTAATGAACGCATGGAGTCCAAACGAAGGATCTTTTGCGATCACTTCACTTTGTTCGAGAAACAAAGCGCAAATGGGAGCGGCGTTGGGGTCCTGGGTCTCGATGCTCCACCACTGACCGTGCGACTTAAGAAAATCCAAACGTGATCGTAGTGAGCGTAGGTAATTGAGAATGTCTTCCCCAACCATGCACATGACTTGGTAGAGCACACTGTCGGGGTTTAGCTCCGTGTTATTTGCAAAGCGATTCAGCAGCGTAACATCGATAGGGGAATTCAATTCACTCAATGCGGTGCGTGGAATCCCCATCAATTTAGACGCTTCATTTGGACCCAGTGTGTCGAGCCATTCAGCTGGTCGAAGCCAGGCGCAAAATGACAAGGCATCTTCGTAAACGCCCAAACTGAGAAGGACTAGCGATAACGCGCATTGGGGGGGAGCATCACGTGGGAATTGATGGTGATCAAAATTATTCAGTTGGGCGTTGTGAGTTCCTCCGACGTCAACCACACAGATCGCTGTGTCGCCAAGGTCGTCCTGTGTCGGTTCACGCCGTTGGATCGGCACGCCGTGCAGGTGAGCTAGTAGACTGCAAGCCAAGAAGTCGTCTTTGTGGGCGCCGCCAGGATGGGTCACGATCAGTTGAATAGGCATGAATGCGAGCAGGGATGAGTGGTCTGATGGTTTCGATGGAAAGCGGCAGGATCACGTTCCCCAAAGCTTGGCAATGCAATGCTTGGCAGATGATGAAACATCCGTGCACCTCGAAACATTCGTGCAGGGGAGTTCGGAGAGCGTATTGAGATGCCAGCGAATTACAGAGTTAGCGTATTAGGATGTCATCGTGTTGAGAAGTGGTGAAGCGTGAATTTGCTACACCAAATTTGCTGTTTCAGCAAGCGTATCAATGTGCGACGTCGCCCGTGTAGGATCGTTCACTGCCATGTGCTGCGAAATAGCTGAGTTTGCACATTGGGTTATGGGCTGGCTCTACGTTTGTGGCCGACTGCCGCCGATGTGTTGATGATCGGTCGACGTGGTGAGTTGCAGAGGTGATCGCTACAAGACAGAACACACTTGCTTTCTCATTTGAACAGGAAGGATTTTCCCCTTGCTGCCCGCGATGGCGATGGGCCCATCGGTTGGATGGGTGGCGACTGCTCAGGCCCATCCTGTGATCACCGGACTCGTTTGTTTGAAGTAGCTAGACGTTCTCTGTATCCACAACGACAGATTGGCCATCTGCACAGCTTGCAACGATGACCCTCCCATCGATCCATCAAATATCAAGCGATTCGGATTCACAACGAACGTAACGCATCATGCGACCAATGGTGGGATACCGAAATCGGAGGGTCCGATCTCTGGCAGACGTGGTGTTTTTACTAGCCCAACACTCTGCTTCTGTTGGGAGCGGAGGGAAATTGTGTTGATCGATTTGTTTGAAAAGAAGACGCAAAGCTTGAGATTCGATTCAGACAAGCAAAATCAGTGTTGAAGTACCAAAGCAAATGTGGGGCTAGGGGCGGGGTTTGGAGGGCATAACGCACTCACGAGTTTGCATGCTGAGTGCGTATTCTTCTTCTTCTTCGCACGGTTGGGCGGCTAGAGTAGCCGCTTTCGTTGGCTAGGATCCCTCGGTGGAGGGGGGGGCGAGGGTTGCTCGTTGGTATTCCCTAGCTTGGATGACTTTTTCGCTCGCATCGCGAGCTGACTCATGAATAGAGGGGCAAGCTGCCACGTTCGCTAGCTAGAATACCGAGCGAAGAATACGTGATCTGCCGAATTCTTGCACACCTAACGTTCCTACCTGCTTGTCAAAACTGAACCATGCGCAATCAAGCTTCTCAAACCCTTTTTACTCGTCTGTCCAAGCAGAGAGCTCGCAAGCGAGGACGTATTTCAAGAGCAATCAACAAAAGCCAGAGTCGGCTCAGAATTGAGCAGCTTGAACAGCGATTGCTACTTGCAGCAGACTTTGAAATTACCGACAACGCCAGCAAGCTGAAGATCGATGTCCGTAATGATGATACAAAAATTTATCTTCGAACCGCTCCCGGTACCCATTTGCTGCAATACAGGTACGAACCCACTGATGAGTGGAACGCGGATTTTGGAGAAAGTAACGCAACTCTCGATACGGATTTCACTATTCAAGTCGGCACGGGTTTGGGCTACGACGTCAACGTCGTAGATGTAGCCGACTCAGTGGTGTACCTGGCAGGGATCGAAACGAACGGCTCAGCTCTGACAGTCGAGTCATCCATTGACCTGAGCGTGGTCGGTGATATCTCCACAGAAGCGGGAGAGCTTGTATTAGAGATTGCCGACACGACCAACATTTTCGGCGGTACCTTCCGCCACACCTCATCGACGCTAAAGATTGGGCCGCTTAACAACACCGCGAACTTGGACGCGGATTTGAACGATGATGGGCGACTCACCATTCAAGCCGGTGAAATCGAGCTGAAATCGACACAGACGTCTAAGAAGTCGGTCAAGCAAGTTTTTGCTCAGGACGACATCTCAGCGAAAATCGTGATTGATGCCGCGACAATTGTTGGCGAGGCGGTCACCATCGAAGCGATCAGTGAGGATTTGTCGATCGGCACTTATTCTGCATTGGCTTATGAGTCCAACTGGGTTTCGGGCTGGCCGGATGGTCAGAAGTTTTTAGCAGCCCTGCCTGGACTGGTTTTTGGCATTGCTACTGGTGGCGGGTTGCCGGGTGGAGTGGCACTTCGCGAGGCATCGTCGGTTTTGAAGATCAATGGAAGCAACATTTTGGCCACGACAGGGGATGTCTCCATTGAGAGTAACAATAAAACGGTGGCGAAAACAAAAGCGATAGCCGCAAAACCCGGCTATGCTGAAAAGGTCGACAGCAGTGCGGGCTGGAATGTGCTCAACACCCTCAGTGTGGGCGTCTCTGTTGCAACGGGTAAATCTGATTTGAGAATTACCAATGGTAGTGAAATTAGGTCGGATCTTGGAAACGTTAGCGTGATTTCTGAGGGTAAGGTTGTTGCGCAGGTGGCTGCAAGAACGACAGCGAACATTAGCAAAGTCGGTCCAGCACACTCGGTCGGAGCGGGGGGATCGGTTGCGTTAACTTTCTCGGAGGCTGAGGTTAACGCGAAGCTTGATTCAACTTCGAAAATTGTCTCGTTTGGCAACGTCAATTTCGAGGCGATTGCTGAGGTGATCAACGAAGGCGATGCCTCATCGGTTATCTACTACGACGGATTGGGTGCGGCTGCCGTCGCCTATGGATCGGACCAAACCGACGTTCATGCAACCGTGGACGGGACGATCTTCGCCGGAGGTGCTGCGATCACGAAGCAAGAATTCAATCAAGATGCGATTAGCACCACCGAAAACACAATTACGATTGAGGATCATGGGTTTACGGAGGGGCAACTCGTTGCCTTGCAGTCCGCACTTGATCCAGCGCCGACGATTTCAGGGGACGTTCGGGGAATTGTTCCCGGCGACAATGTCTTTATTCACGTTGTGGACGCGAATACCATTCAGCTTTCTCTGGTAGAACCGCTCGACTTGGCGATGTTTGACGGTGACCCTAACGCGATACAAACGCTCTCGAGTTATCAAACTTTAGCATTCAATCCGGAATTGCAAAATTTCGAAACTGGCAACAACGCCTTAGTAGTGACATCGGACGATGGTTTTCTCACGGTCGGCGAGACGCCCGCGGATGATGAACAACTCAACGCAAATCCGTTCTACACCGGCCAAGCGATTCGCTACAACATGCAGGCTTCGGTAATCGATGATTCAGGCGAGAGGTCCAACGGTGAGCCGATTGATGACCTGTTTGACGGCGTCACGTACTATGCGGTGGTCGATGCTCTCAACCCCGACCAGATCAAGCTGGCGACTACTGAGTCAAATGCTTTTGAGGGTATCGTCGTCCCATTGACTGGCCCCGGGACTGGGACCAGACATTTTTTGACATACGTCGCCGAGTCTCACGAATTCTCTCCGTCGCTCGATCTCAATGCTGAGACGGGTGTCATTCAAATGGACACCAGCAGCATTAGTACCGGTGATCCTTTGCTGTACGGCCTCGATCCCACGATCGAGAGCACGAAGTTGATTGAGCGATCAGCTGTGTTCAATGCGAACGATGGATCCATTGCTTTTGATGCAACGGGCTCGTTGGATAACGGGCAGGCGGTACTGGATCCAACTGTCTTTGTCTTGATGATTCCAAACCACGGCTTCGTGCACGGCGAGACAGTTCGCTACTCTACCCAAAATCAACTCGGAGAATCGTCTTCGCCCATCTTGGTTGGTGAGAGCAGCGAACTGGTCGATGGAGACGAATATGTTGTTATCCGAGTGGATAATAATTCTTTGCAGCTCGCGCTACCTGAAACGCCCGATGTCGCCGTTGAATTGGTGGATGGCAGTGAATCCGGAGAGCAGCAACTAATTGGAAGCCAAAGCGAAAATTCCGTTTTATTTGAGCCTGGTGGGACAGTGCGTTGGCAGGCTGTGGACACCATCAGTAACAGCATTCTTTTTGCGGATCCTCATCGCTTCGTTGATGGACAACGAGTCGTCTATCAGGTCAACGCCTCTGACACCCAAGGGACAATTCAGCCCATTGGTGGATTAGCATTTGGTGAGAGTTATTACGTGATTGTGATCAGCGAATTTGAAATTCAGCTTTCACTTTCTGGGGAGAGCGATTGGACACGCGGCCTTTTCACTAGTTATGTCGACGTGCAGGATGGCGCGGTCGACCTACATGACGGCGCAACAGGTTCAGCGGATGCACTCCATGCTTTCAATGCGAAATATGTCGACATTGAGCGGGATTGGGTGATTTCCCCAAATCACGAACTGTGGACAGGTCAGGCATTCACTTACCAACTTAAAATCGGATCAGCAATCGGTGGATTGGTTGACGGCCAACGCTATTACGCCGTGCGACTCGATGCCAATCGTTTCAGAATTGCGGATAGCGTGGAAAATGCTTCAATGGCGGCAAATGGATCTGAGAGTTGGATCGATCTTGTCTCTGCTGGTGAAAAAGCCACCTTTCAGAGAGGAAAATACGAGACTTTTGTCTATCAACTTGAGGCAGGTCGTGAGAGCCCCGTAGTCAACTTGGATAATAATCAGGTTGAATTGATCGATCACGGCCTAAGTAATGGGCGAAAAATTAACTACAGGACAAGCGGTGGTGATCCGGTTGGTGGACTGGAGAATGCCCAGACTTACCAAGTGATCGTCGTTGATCAAGACCATATTCAGTTGAGTCCTGTCGAGGGTCTGATTTACTCGGAAACAACCGCCTTGTCGGGTGATCCGATAGATCTTACTGCGGGTGCCACGCTTGGCACTGGCATGCACGTGTTCCGTGTGATTCCGGACGTCGAGATCGCCAATCGAAGCGATCCAATCTTTGCATTCAATCCAACCGGAATCCGTCCGTTGGATGTCGACGAAGATCGTATTCGCGTGCAAGGGCTCGGCGTGTCAACGGGTGACCCCATCCGCTATTTCAACGGCGGTGGCGTCTCGGTTGGCGGCCTGACGAATGGCCAGCAGTATTATGCCATTCGCATCAACAATAGCTTGGGCGAGCCCTCGCAATGGATCCGTGTTGCCGCGACCAAAGAACAAGCACTGAGTGACGACTACATTGATCTCACGCCTGGTGCAACCGGGATGGAACATGGAATCGAGGTAGATTCAACCGTGACTGTCTATGATCACGAGGTTGACGGATTGGATTTCGGGATCACCTATTATGCCGTGGTAGAAGGACCCAATTCACTTCGGCTCACCGAGTCACCGCCTGCCGCATTTCAAGCCGAACCGCAGGAATTAAACTCCTTGGTTGAGGTTAATGCGGCTACATATGTTCTCCTCCCTACAACGGGTACCACTGTTGAGGGAATAAAAATCGCTGCGGAATTGGAAGCGGAAACTGCAAAAACAGCGGGAACTTTAGTCGGTCATCACCCAACCCTGGCGGATTACGTCACAAGGCCGGAGATCATTGGACGCCACTTCAAAAACCGTCGGAAAACGGATGAGAATACGGATGCGTATAAGAATAGTGCTAGCGGGAAAGGCCACGCGGGAGGTTACGATTGGAATCTTTTGGCGGGCGTCGCTTGGAATGAGATTGAGAGACACGATGTGACCGCAATCGTTGGCCGTGCAACGGATGCTCAGGGGATCTTGATTTCGCATCGCAACGTTGTTATCGAGTCTAAAATCGATCAGAAGATCGAAACGCATGCTTCTGGTAACGCCATGCCGCATAGCGGCAAAAATTTCATCCTCGCAACCGCTTTGGCGTATTCAGATGCCAACAATCGCGCGGAGGCGATTATTGGAACACACGCTCGGATTGATTTGTCTCTTATACACATCTCCGAGCCCACGAGACCGAGG
>CAJXTM010000120.1 GCA_913061385.1 uncultured Rhodopirellula sp.
GGTCTCGTGGGCTCGGAGATGTGTATAAGAGACAGATAGTGCTGGGCAACGACAGATCGATAAAGATCATTTTGGGGATAGTCCGGAGGAACGGTTACCGTCGCTGGATCAACCTTGCGAGAGGCTGGGAATTTGGCAGTGTTGTTCTTTCCGCCAGCTGTTTGAATCTGGCCAAAAAATGGCTGGTTCTCCTGCAGTGTTTTCCACGGAATTGAATTCCTGGATTTTTGCTCCAATGAATAGGTTGCAGCGTTGTCCCAAACAAAGTTGTAGTCGGATTTTCCAAGGTTGAAGGTGAAGTAGCCACTTTCTTTAACCAGCTCGGGAAGCAGTTTCATGCGGTCAGGTAAATAAAGCTTGGCCGGGCCTCGAGAAGAACGATGTTCGTGAGCATTGAAGCGGATTTGGTTTTGACCACCCATCAACGCAGAACGGCAAGCAGAGCAAACCGGCGCTGGCACAAACGCACGGGAAAATAGAATGCCACGTGATGCCAGGGAATCAATGTTTGGCGTTAAACCCTGGTTGATCGGGTCTCCGTAGCAACCCATCCATGGCGAGGTGTCTTCGGCAAACAGCCACAGAATATTGGGCCGACTTTTCGGTTGGATCTTCCTGGGTTGAGGATCCTGGGCAGAAACGCAAGATGCGCATGGTGCTAGGTGCAATAAAAAAGCTAGCAATAAGGTGGAGCAGGTCAGGTTTTGTCGTCGCATGATGCCAGAAGTCAGAGCGTCAATGAAAAGGAATGTCTCTAGGATAACCTTTCCACACTTTTCGGTTTGGAAAAACGTGTTTTGTTGAGGGAGTTGGGTGGTTTATCGCTGTCTGAGTTCGCCATTACTCAAGTTGGTTGGCGTACGGAACCGATTCTTCTTTTGTACGATCATGAGGTAATCATTGCTGTGCAGCGTCCTTGTTGGCGTTCATGCGATCATCATTTTGGGTCCACGCGGTCATCATTATGGATTCGAGTTGTGCATTCGATTCGGCAGAGGTCAGCCATGCGAGTGAAGTTCGAACATACTGCTCGATCGATACCTGTCGGTGTGCTTATTGCATTCTTCATGTTTACGTACTCGACGCAGCTTTTGGGTCAACAGACGAGACGTTCGGCTAGTCGCGGGTCATTGATCGTCGATGGATCGTTACCAAAGACAGCACAGCCAGCAGCACAAGTGGCAGCGAACCCCCTTGTCATGCCGTTGGAACTCAGCGGGACGCTTCAGCGATTGCTAGTTGACGGACCCCTGGACGCTGTTGCAGCATCCGGTGACGAGAAATCTGTCAGCCAGGTGACACCAGAGCCTGTCATTGGGCTGACCATTGAATCTTTGGAAGTGCTTGCAACGAATTCGAATCCATCGATTCTGAGAGCGAATGCACTGGTCGCTGCCGCACGGGCGCGAGCCTATCAAGTGGGATTGCGATCCAATCCAGAAGTTGGTTTTGACTTTCAGCAACTGGGCAGTGATGGGCGTGCTGAACAGTATGGTGTCTTGGTCCAGCAGGAAGTCGTGCGAGGACAAAAACTGCAATTGAACCGTTCCATCGTAATGCACGAAGTTAGGGTGTTGGAGCAGGCGTGGTTCGCACAACGTCAACGTGTGCTCACGGATGTTCACATTGCCTATGTCCGTGCATTGCGAGCGGCGAAGCAACTGAAGCTTTCGAAGCAGTTGGTCGAAATTGGACGTCAGGCGATCGACGTTTCCAATGAATTACTAAGCATTGGTGAAATCAGTCGTGCCGAATTATTGCAGGCAGAGATTGAAGTTGAGTCAGCTGAAATCGTTTTAAGGAATGCAGAAAATCACCAGAATGCAGTTTGGCGTGAACTTGCAGCGGTGACGGGACAGGATTTTCTGCAGGTCCAGCCCCTTGTGGGAGACCTCTCTGTATCGGGCGAGGATCTGCAGTTTGAACAGTCGCTACAGGACCTTCGAAGTAGGAGTCCAGAAGTGGCCGCTTTGTTCGCAGAAATTGAGCGTGCCCGATGCAACCTGAAGCGGCAGCAGGTGGAAGTCAAACCCAATGTCACAGTACAAGGCCTGTTCAATTGGCGAGACAATGGGATTGGGGGTGGTCCTGACGGAGCGATCACAGTCGCACTGCCTCTACCTTTGTGGAACAAGAATCAAGGTGGAATCCGTGAAGCGCGGCATCAACTGAATGCTGCGCAACATGCGTTAAGTCAGGTGGAACTGCAACTCAAGCAAAGGTTGACTCCTGTATTTGAGCAGTACCGGAATTCTCAGGAAGAAGTTCGCCGGTACGAGGCTCGGATTTTGCCCAAGGTTGCTGAAACTCTGGAGTTGACTCGAAAAGCCTACGAATTGGGTCAGGTGAATTTCACTAGCCTGCTTCTGGTTCAGAGGACTTATGCGAATACACAGTTATCACATCTTGATGCTCAGGAAGAGCAACGCATTGCACAGTTGAGGATCTCAGGCATGCTGCTTTTCGGGAGCTTCTCAACGCCAATGCCAATGACAACGCGAACATCAATTCGAACGTCGCCTGCACGTAGATATTGATTTTCTGCTTCGCCGAGAACGCATGTTGAACCGCTTGTCCTGTTCTTATGTTCCTCTCGATTCACTCCGGCATGCTGCGTCCGATAGCGTTAGAATGCCGTTGCCTCGCAGTTGGGTTTTCGGCTGATTGAGGACGCGTGAGAACCGTGACCAAATGGTATGCCAAGGAAAAAAATAATGGGATTGCGTGCGTGTTTGAGTGTTTTCGTTGTGCTGGGGTTGGTTTCGGTAAGTGCCGCAATGCGGGTGCATGCTCAGGAGAAGTCTGGCGATATTCCGGTCACGGCAACGAAAACTGTTACAGATGACTACCACGGGACAACTGTCAGTGAGGACTTTCGATGGTTGGAAGATGGGCAGAGCTCCGTGGTTCAGAAATGGAGCGATAGGCAGAATGGCTACGCACGCAGTATTCTTGATAGCTTGCCTGGCGTGCCAAAGCTACGACAGCAGGTCTCACAGATTCTCAGTGCCAGAACTGTGGGTTACGGGAATGTGGCATTGCGTGGTGGAAAATGTTTTGCCATCAAACGCGAGCCACCGCGGCAACAGCCATTCATCGTGGTCATGAATTCAGTGAATGATGTGTCAGACGCACGCATCGTTGTCGATCCCAACAAGCTTGATTCATCTGGCACGACTTCGATTGATTGGTACAAGGTTTCGCCTGATGGAAAGTGGTTGGCTGTATCGCTTTCCAGTGGCGGCAGTGAAGTTGGTAACTTGATGCTTTATGATGTCGAAACAGGAAAAGCAATTGCCAGTGACCGCATTGATTATGTGAATAGTGGGACGGCAGGTGGATCACTTGCTTGGTTCCCTGACAGTTCGGGCTTCTTTTACACCCGGCATTTTAAGGTCGCGCCCGAAAATCCTGATGATCTGAATGTTTACCAGCATGTTTACCAGCATGTTTACCAGCATGTTTACCGTCACGAGTTGGGGGAAGCTTCTGCCAGTGATGTTTATGAATTGGGAAAGGGGTTCCCACAGATCGCCGAAATTCAACTGGTGCTGAATGAGCAGACCGGTGATTTATTGGCCACTGTGCAAAAGGGTGATGGTGGTGAGTTTGCTCATTACTTGCGCCGTTCCAATGGTCACTGGCGGAAGTTCAGTCGATTTGGTGACGGCATAAAACAGGCTGTGTTTGGTAATCAAAACGACCTGTTTGTGGTAACACTTAATGATGCTCCAAAGGGGAAGATTGTTCGTGTTCCTATCTCAACCCTCGATGTGCAGAATTCACCAACACTCATTGCTGAAGGCAAGGACACCATCGTCACCAGTGGTGTTGCATTTTGGGGAGAGACAACCATTCTGCCGATGCAAGATCGGTTGTATGTGGTTTATCAATTGGGGGGACCGAGTGAGTTGAGGTGCTTTGATTACAAGGGCCGACCGTTGCCTGCACCCGGACAATTGAAAGTAGCAGCAATCCATGGTTTGCAAGCGATAGGCAAGGAATCCGTGCTATTTGGAAATACGTCGTACACAGAACCGGATGCCTATTATCGGTATGACGTGGGAACCGGTAAAACCATGAAGACTCAGATCGCAAACGTTTCCGCAACAACGATGGATGGGGCGCGAGTGATTCGGAAGTTTGCGACGTCGGCTGACGGCACAAAAATTCCACTCAATATTATCTTGCCTCCAGGTGTCACACCGGATGAGTCCAATGCTTGTCTCGTTTATGGGTATGGAGGATACGGTGTCAATTTGGAGCCCCGGTTCAAGCCTCTGAATCGGATCTTGATGGACTACAAAGTGATCTATGTGGTGGCCAATCTCAGGGGCGGTGGAGAATACGGAGAACAGTGGCATCTCGAAGGTAATCTCACGAACAAACAAAATGTCTTCGATGATTTTGCTGCATGCGTCAAATATATGAGTGCAAATGGCTACACGACGTCGGAAAGAACTGGAATTCTTGGCGGCAGTAACGGTGGTTTATTAATGGGGGCAGCGTTGACTCAGCACCCTGATATGGTCAAAGCAGTCGTCTCGCTTGTAGGTATTTATGACATGTTGCGTGTGGAGCTTTCTCCGAATGGTGCGTTCAACGTGACCGAGTTTGGCACAGTCAAAAATAAAGATCAGTTCAAGGCACTCTTTGGTTATTCTCCCTATCACAATGTGCAGAATGGCGTGGATTACCCAGCGGTTTTATTCATGACAGGTGAAAATGATCCACGTGTTGATCCGATGCAGTCTCGGAAAATGACTGCCCGATTGCAACAAGCGACGACGGCCGATGCACCCATTCTGCTTCGCACCAGTGCAAACGCAGGACACGGAAGTGGAAATTCGCTGAGCGAGCAAATCGAGCAAAGCGTGGACCTTTACGCGTTCCTGTTCAGTTACCTGCAAGTTGATTGATTTCTTGACCGAAGAGTGCCACTGTAAGTACCAGTGCGCGGCATGCTAAAGCTTGCGTCAGTGGCATAAACACTTGACATTGCAGAAGCACCTTCCGATGTCATTGACGAGCTGTACTGAGGGTAAGTAGGCTCAGATTCGGATGTGTAAAAAGATTTGGCGGTGGTCAGATCTTCTGGGCGGAAGAACTTGATGTTCCCTCGATAAGTCGATTGCATTCGATCGAGATTAGCAAGCTTTGTCCACGTCAGGGCATTGGCTTGATGCCAGACGATTGCCTGGGCAACCGTCTGCTGGATTTGGCCCGCACCGAGCTGCTGACATACCTGCGTGATGATGGGATCCTCTGTAAATGTTTCCAGAGGAATCATTCGGTAGGCAATACGTGGCTGCGGGTCCGGTTTGCCGTGTTCAAGGCATACCATTCTTGCTTTCAGTTTGCGGACTTTGCCCGGCGCTATTCGCATCATTCCCATTCCGAGGCCTTGGCCGTTTCCTAAGCCCTGGCCATGACCCATGCCGATTCCTCCACCGATGGTTTGGTTTGCGCCCCCGCCCGCTGGGTTTTGATTCGGATTTTGACCAAATTGGCCTAGAACGGGTGCGGCAGCAATCGCCTTGGGCATTCGCAACTGCAAGGGTGCGTCAGATTCATTTTTGATCAGCACATTGGCTTGTTTCGAATTGAGTGCGATGAACTGCACCGTCACATCACCTTGATCAATCGCCTGAAATAGGTCGATGCCTGTTTCTTTTGCCGAGACCTGCAATGTGCCGATCCAACCGGCTGCGAATAGGAACAAGCAAGCAGAAGTTGTGTATCTCATGTGTCAATTCCCGTGAGAGGTGTAAACGACGAGAGTTCATCAACAGAGCAGACTTCGTGCCAAGAACACCGTTTTGTGATGAACACGTGATTCGATGCTGAATGCGGATTGGTGCAAGAGAATCAGCATCAAATACGCCTGAGCCACGATCGTACACATGTCCTGTTTTGCTACACATCTGCCTCGAATTCACTGCGTTGCCAAGAATCCACAGAGTCGGTTTCAGACAACGTGAATAATCTGGGGGTATCGGGTAAGATCTGGGTGCCCGAAGTGGTTTGGCACAGCGACATGGTGTGCATCGCGAATCACTTGGCAAATCCCAGAAATGGGAGTCATTTCTGAAACCATTTTGCAAGTGAAAAAAAGACATGCCGATTCGTGGTGCAAAGCAAATTGCTGTGGGGCTTTTCCTCTTCGTTCCCATGCCGTCATTCGTGTTCGGACAGCAACCCATTGACGTTGCCAAGGCGATTGGTCAATACGCTGTCGTGGACCTGACGACAGATCTCAGCCAACTGACGGACAAGCAAAGGAAGATGCTTCCGTTGCTGATGGAAGCTGGGAAGATCATGGACAATTGTTTCTGGTATGAGGCGTACGGCTCGCGAAAGAAAATTTTGGCGTCATTAGAAAACGCAGAGGTTCGCCGATTTGTGAAGATCAACTACGGTCCATGGGACCGACTGGATGGTAACGCATCATTTGTTGATGGAGTGGGTGCGAAACCGTTGGGAGCTAATTACTACCCAGCCGACATGACCAAGGCTGAGTTCGAGGCGGCTGATCTCAGTGGCAAGGACAGTTTGTATACGTTCTTACGCCGTGACAAATCTGGCAAACTTAAAGTCGTGCCTTATCGCGAGCAATTCAAACAACCGATGCAACGTGCTGCCGATCTGTTGCGCAAGGCGGCCGAGTTAGCTGAAGACACCGGTTTGAGACGTTACTTGCTGCTTCGGGCAGATGCTTTGTTGACTGACGACTACCAACCGAGTGATCTTGCTTGGTTGGATATGCACGACAACACCATCGATGTTGTGATTGGACCAATCGAAAATTATGAAGATAAGCTTTACGGATACAAGACAGCTCACGAGTGCTTTGTGTTGATCAAGGACAAGGCATGGAGCGCTCGATTGGCAAAATATTCGAAGTTCCTACCCGATCTGCAGGCAACCTTGCCTGTACCCGACAAGTACAAGCAGGAAGAGCCGGGAACAGACACTGAACTCAATGCTTATGATGTGATTTACTACGCCGGTGATTGCAATGCCGGTTCAAAGACAATCGCGATCAATCTGCCCAACGATGAACAGGTTCAATTGCAAAAAGGAACTCGTAGATTGCAGTTGAAAAATGCAATGCGTGCCAAATTCGATAAGATTCTAGTTCCTATTGCAGATGAGTTGATCGCAGCAGATCAGCGTAAACATGTCACTTTCGATGCGTTTTTCAGTAACACGATGTTCCATGAAGTGGCACACGGCCTCGGTATCAAAAATACGATTGATGGTCGTGGTTCGGTTCGGACTATTTTGAAGGAACATGCGGGAGCCATTGAGGAAGGAAAGGCTGATATTCTTGGACTGCACATGATCAATCAACTTCATGAACGTGGAGAGTTAAAGACAGATCTGCAGGATTACTACGTGACGTTCATGGCAGGAATTTTTCGAAGTGTTCGGTTTGGTGCGTCGAGTGCCCACGGCAAAGCGAACATGATTCGGTTCAACTTTTTCCGTGATGCGGGAGCATTCGAACGCTTGCCAAATGGCAGATATCGTGTCAACGTTGATCGGTTCCGGCAGGCTACGAGGGATTTGTCGTCGCTGTTGTTGCAACTGCAGGGCAACGGTGACTATGCCGGAGTGTCTGAACTGGTGAAGACCAAGGGAGTCATTGGGCCACAATTGCAGTCGGAGCTTGACTTGTTGACTGAAAAGGGAATCCCAGTCGACGTCATTTTTCGTCAGGGACCAGAGGTTCTTGGTTTGAAATAGTCTGTGTTGATTCAGTCCGATTGGCTGCTGAGTGTTCCGGAGGATCGTGGACAATCACACGCCTTCGCTCAATTTTTTACTTTTAGCAATGATCTGGAGATCTCTTTCATGGTTCGTGTTTTTTGCTGGCTCGTTTGTTTGTCTCTGATGTCTTTCGTTGTGGCCAGTCAAGCTGTAGCGGAGGATAGTGTGAAGCTTGACTCCGACGGTATGATGGTGATTTTCAATGGGAAGGATCTTACGGGGTGGGATGGTGATCCTCGTTTGTGGTCGGTACGCGATGGTGTGATTCATGGTGAAACCACTGCAGAAAAAGCTGCTAAAGGGAATACCTTTCTGATTTGGGAAGGTGGCAATTTGCAAGATTTTGAATTGCGGCTTTCTTTTCGGTGTACTGCCAGCAACAACTCCGGTATTCAATATCTGTCTCTTATACACATCTCCGAGCCCACGAGAC